>JAUWKW010000168.1 GCA_030614035.1 Chromatiales bacterium
GTGCTCAGAACAGTAGGCTTATAGGCGCTTGATTGGTGCATGTCCGCACGGGCGGAGTTGTTGGCCAGCGGCAGCATTCCCACTGCCATGCAGCCAAGCAGGACGAATCTAGCAGGAATTATACGGACAGTACGCATTACGATGTTCCCCCGACGCAGCACCGGTTGCAGAATCCGGTTGTTGGTTTTGCCCCGCCCATCAAGATAGCGGCGCTGCCGCGCATGTCAAACCGGCGGCGAAGCCACAGAGCGTAGGGGAATGTCCGAGGGCTTAGTGATCGATCTCGCTGCAGGACGAGCCGTAGGCGAAGCAGCTGTAACAGCGATGATGGCGAAGCATAACGCGTTCGTGCAATGCTTCAGCGAGCGTCTCTCCCTGGGCGTAGTCGTCGTCATCATCGACCAGGGTGCACGCGTAAACGCGCATGCGCCCATTCTTTTTGATGACCATCTTGCTGAATGCACACATGAACTCGCGCCGCGAACTCTCCGTCTGGTAGCGAGTCATGCAGTCTTCGGTGACATCCGGCACGACGCGTGTCGCGCCCGGCGTGTCGAAATCCGGAAAGGAAACGATGCGCAGATCGGCAGGCAAGTTCGCCGAGTGCAGCATGTCCCGGTAGCCGGCGTCGACAACTGCAGTGTCTTCGTCCGGCCGCATTTGACGGGCTACGGAAACCGTAAACCCCATGTTGTGCAGGGACCGCATTCCCTGGAGTGCTTTCCGAAAGTTTCCCGTGCCGCGACCGGCGTCGTGTTGGGCTTCATCCGGATAGTCGATGCTGACGCGAAAACTTACGGGGTGCTCACTGTCTTTCAGGCATTCGATCTGGTGCAGCCGCTTCAGAACCGGATCAGTTCCGTTGGTCAGCACCAGGCACGGCAACAGTCGGGACGCGTAACTCAATATATTAATGAACCCCTTAACAATGAACGGTTCTCCGCCGGTGAATGAAAACTGGCGAACACCCAAAGTCATGGCCTCGTCCATGAAGGGCTGCGCGTCCTGCAAGGTGATTCTCTGCAGGCGGTTGTCGCCCGGTTTTGAACCTTCCAGGCAGAATGGGCACTCGAGGTTACAGGCGGTACCGGTATGAAACCAGAGCTCCTCCAGCGCATGAGGTTGAATATAGCCGCGTGGCTGACCCGTCGACGTTTTCAGCCAATCCAAACGCTTTACTTCCATATCCATGGTTTAGCGGGACGCCGTTGAATGGTAATGGCGAGCGAGCCGCTGCGGGGATACGCCGACGAGATAGGCCATCGCCATCAGGCGATTATTAAGCGTACGTCGTACCCAGCCGTCGCGTTCCCAACGCCGTGGCGACACTCCAATCGCTGCGTCAACGGGGCCAAACGGCCCCATGCGCCTGAGGCTTTTCACCAAGCGCACCTCTTCGAACAACGGGGTCGGTGCATAACCAGCGCTTTGATGGTAAACGTCCCGCGCTACGAACAAACCCTGGTCTCCATAGGGAGTTCCAAATCGGGCGCGCAGATTAATCGACGCGGATAGCGCGTTTTTGTACCAGCGCTGTTGTCCGGTGAAGGCGAAGTCAAAATAGCCACCGACGTAACCGGCACTGATGCGCCGCCGAATCAATTCAGCGCCGTCAGACGGGGGCGACGAGTCAGCGTGCAGGAACCACAAGATATCCCCGGTAGCGGCTGTGGCGCCGGCATCGAGCTGCCGGCCGCGGTTCGGTTCCAGCGCCATGTATAGACACCGCCGCTCGGCGCAAATGCGCCCGCATGCATCCGAATGATTGCCATCGATAACTACCGTTTGCTCGGGACCGTTGCCGGCGCTGTCAAGGCAGTCCAGCAATTGTTCCAGTGCGGGCATATCAGACAGCACCGGGATGATGGCGCTGACGCTGAGGTCCGAAGTACTCCGTCCCGGCGCAGTTCGGGCCCTGTTGGCTGATGCTCGATTCGTTGTTTTCACAAGTCTTCGAGTCCGATCTGAAGTCTGCCGTTGGCTGCGATCCATTCGACCAGTTGCCGGCGGGCCGGACGGGAATCCTGCTTGAGGTCCGCATAAGCCCGGGCAAGGTCAGTTTGAGTATCGACATCATAACGTCGATCCAGCTGTTTTACCGACAGACCATGATTGACGCACAGAGCCGCGAGTGCCGGCCCGAGCTCCGGGGTTTCCCACGGCAGGCCGCTCAAATCCGGCCACGCTTGCTGCGCCCCCATCAGCGTGACGCCGCCGTCCGCTGCAGGACCGAGCACGACGTCGAAGTCTGCCAATGCATTGTGCGCCTGCACCAGGTATTCGCAGTCAAGGCCCGGCGCATCGCTGCCGATAAAAATAACGCGCGCCTGCGCGGATTCGCGGACGATTTGGTCCACTGCGTTGATGCGCTGGCCGAGATTGCCCGCAGGGTGCGCAACGCAGTCGGCTCGGCCGTTCAGCAGATCACGGGCCCAATCGACGTCGGCGCTTTGGGCCGGCGCGAGCACGATGCGCCCCGGCCACTGCCGGGCATCTTCAAGTGCAGCTGCGAGCAGGCATTGTGAGAGCTCCAGTGCCGCTTCGGCGCCTAGCTCGGCCGCAATGCGCTGCTTACCGATGTTGAGCGCCGGTCGGCGCAGGAACACAATCAGGACGGAACCTTCGATCGAACTGTCACTCATAGTTTAAGATTAAGCCCCGCAGCGCTGACCGAGATCATTGATGGACGCAAAGTTGGAGCCGGAAATACACCTTGAAGTTCAACGTTACTACGGAGAGACGCTGGAGACTTCGTCGGACCTGAAGACCAATGCCTGCTGCACCGAATCGGAACTGCCAGAGCATGTCAAAGCGGCGCTGGCTGAAGTACATGACGAGGTAAAGGCTCGTTATTACGGCTGCGGGTTCGTTATTCCCGAGGCGCTAGCGGGGGCCCGGATACTTGACCTCGGCTGCGGGGCTGGGCAGGACTGCTACCTGTTGTCAAAGATGGTTGGGCCGCGGGGCCGGATCGTCGGCGTCGATATGACTCCCGAGCAGCTCGCAGTGGCCCGGCGCCATCGTGAATATCACGCAGACAAGTTTGGCCATGACACCAGCAATGTTGAATTTATCGAAGGCAACATCGAGCACTTGGAGAACCTTGGTCTGGACGACGCTTCGTTTGACCTGATCGTTTCAAACTGTGTTGTCAATCTGGCGACTGACAAAGAAGCAGTGCTGGAGAACGCGTACCGTCTGCTGCGGCCGGGTGGCGAATTTCATTTTGCCGATATCTATGCGGATCGCAGGGTTCCCTCGGTATTAAAGCAGGATCCCGTGCTATACGGCGAATGCCTGGCCGGGGCCATGTACTGGAACGATTTTCTGAATACGGCAAAATCAGCCGGCTTTGCCGATCCGCGGCTGGTCGACGACCGTCCGGTCACAGTCACGGACCCGGCCCTGGTGGAACGGCTCGGTGGCTTGGTGTTTTACTCTGCGACTTATAGCCTGTTTCGGCTGGCTGGTCTCGAACCCGCTTGCGAAGACTATGGGCAGACCGTTGAATATCGTGGCACGGTCGACTATTGCCCGGAACGGCTGGTGCTGGACAAGCACCACGTGTTCGAGACCGGCAAACAGGTCCGGGTCTGCGGCAATACCTACAAGATGTTGGCGGAAAGCCGGTTCTCCGCGCATTTCCGCTATTCCGGTGAAGGCGACCGGCATTATGGGATATTCCCGGGCTGCGGGCATACATTGCCTTTCGCTGCCGGTGAGGCGGTCGAGTCAGGCGGGTCCTGCTGCTGACCGGGGTGCAGCCCCCCGGGCTACCGGCCCTGGGTGGTTTTCGGCCGGACACAGACTTAACTGTTTGAAAAATAATATCTTATTAATTTTGAACCCGATTCCCGGCCCATCGCGGCGGGTCCCATTTGGTCAATCATGACAGCAACGGATCGGCTCCTCATATATACTAGAGCAAATCGCCGCAACCCATTGCCGCGGCGTAGACAATTCAAATAATTCAGGCTGCCGGCCGAACCAATTCGGCCCGATGCAGATTACGGGACATCCGTTCGCGGCCAAGACCGCGCAATTTATGCCCGGCGCCCTGTGAAGCAGTTCTGCCACGGTCTCCTGTCGGGAAGTTGATCGTCAGGCCGGATTCGCAAGGGGCGCCGGGCGCCATTTCCGGAGCGGTCAGTCAATCCATCGGCAGTGGATGGGTGGCGATAACGTAGTCGTCCACCGGCACACCACCAATCAAGTGTTCCTGAATGATCCGCTCCAGCACGTCGGGCGTGCAGGTCCGGTACCAGATCCCATCGGGGTAGACGACTGCTACCGGTCCCTGCTCGCAGACCTGCAGGCAGTTGGCCTTGGTCCGATAAACG
>JAUWKW010000185.1 GCA_030614035.1 Chromatiales bacterium
CGCCGCCGTATACAAAACAGGATCAAGGCGGTTCCGGGAGAGCAGGAGCGGCAACCAGCTTAATGCTCTCGGTACGTCCCTGTACCGAGAGCATTAAGATGGACCAGGGTGACGCGCCCCGGCCGCGAAACGACTGAACGAATTGAATGCGGCGTGAAACCCGCCGCTGAGTTTCTACCCGGACCCGGGCTAGGAGGCGGCTTCTTCGGGTTCCGGCTGATCGAGTAGTTGGACCAGCGCCATGGGTGCGGCATCGCCCGGCCGGTTGCCCATTTTCAGAATCCGGAGATAGCCACCGGGCCGTTCCTTGAATCGCGGCCCCCGCTCAGTGAACAGTTTGCCGACTGATTCCTTGTCACGCAGCCGGGCAAAAGCCAGCCGGCGACGCGCCACATCGTCTTGCTTGGCTAGCGTGATCAGCGGCTCAACGACACGCCGCAATTCCTTGGCTTTCGACACGGTGGTCCTGATCGTTTCATGACGAATCAGTGACGCGGCCATGTTGCGGTACATAGCCTTTCGGTGGCTGCTCGTTCGCCCCAACGCCCGTCCTGATTTCTGGTGTCTCATGTTTGTCTACCGGTAGGCGGCCTCAGGCCGCTTCGTCATCGTCCTGTACGAGGCTGGCCGGAGGCCAATTGTCCACGCGCATTCCCAGCGCCAGACCATGGCTTTCCAGCACTTCCTTGATCTCCGTCAGCGATTTCTTGCCGAGATTTGGCGTACGCAACAATTCAACCTCGGTCCGCTGAATCAAATCACCAATGTAGTTGATGTTCTCGGCCTTCAGACAATTCGCCGAGCGCACCGTCAGTTCGAGTTCGTCGACCGGACGCATCAGGACCGGATCGATGTGAAACTCAGCCGCTGCTGCAGCCGCTTCGTCCTGACCCTGCAGATCAACAAACACATCCAACTGATCCTTGAGGATACTTCCAGCGCGCCGGATCGCTTCCTCGGGATCGATGGTCCCATTGGTCTCAATGTCGATGATCAGCTTGTCCAGGTTTGTTCGCTGCTCCACCCGGGCGGCCTCAATCGTATAGCTAACGCGCCTGACAGGGCTGAATGAGGCATCCAGCTGCAACATGCCAATGCGCCCGGTCTGCTCCTCCAGATTGAAGCGCTGGGCCGCAGCGCGAAAACCGCGCCCGCGCTCCACTGTCAGCACCATCTTCAGCTCGCCGGCACTGGTCAAATGCGCAATGACCAAGTCAGGGTTCACGACCTCGATGTCGTGGTCCACATTGATGTCGGCGGCCGTGACGATGCCGGGGCCCTTTTTGTTCAGGGTCAGCTCGGCACGATCCCTGGCATGCATGCGGAGTGCAACCGACTTGAGATTCAACAGGATCTCAACGACGTCTTCCTGCACACCTTCGATAGTGGTGTACTCGTGCAATACGCTGTCTATGTCGGCCTCTACTATCGCGCTGCCCGGCATGCTGGATAGCAATACGCGACGCAATGCGTTGCCCAGCGTATGGCCGAAACCACGCTCGAACGGCTCGATAATTACCTTGGCATTGTTGCCAGCTTCGGATTGAACGCGCACCGTGCGCGGCTTCAGAAAGTCACTGATTGATTCCTGCATTTTAGAGATTGCCTCGTGCTTACTTGGAGTAGAGCTCCACAACTAGGTTTTCATTAATGTCCGGTAGGATGTCGTCACGCTCGGGCAAAGCCTTTAGAACACCCGTCATCTTCTTGTCATCCACGTCGACCCAATCGGGCCGACCGACTTGCGCGGCAATTTCCATAGCGCTTTGTATGCGCGTTTGTTGCCGAGCTTTCTCCCGGACCACGATCGTGTCGCCGGCCGAGACTTGATAGGAAGGGATGCTGACGACACGGCCATTCACCTCGATCGCTTTGTGATTCACCAGCTGGCGAGCCTCCGCCCGCGTCGATGCGAAGCCCATACGGTACACCGTGTTATCCAGCCGACCCTCGAGTAACTGCATCAGGTTTTCGCCGGTAGACCCTTTCAGGCGGGCGGCCTTCTTATAATAGTTCCGAAACTGCCGCTCCAGAACGCCGTACATCCGGCGCAACTTCTGCTTTTCACGCAACTGAAGGCCGTAATCCGAGATCCTTTGGCGGCGCTGACCAGCGGTCGCCCCTGGCAAGGTCTCTAACTTGCACTTCGAGTCCAGCGGCTTGATGCCACTCTTAAGGAATAAATCGGTACCCTCTCGCCGAGCGAGCTTGCAGGTTGGTCCTAGATATCTTGCCATGCGGTATTACCTCAGACGCGGCGCTTCTTTGGGGCACGCACGCCATTGTGCGGGATCGGCGTGACGTCCTCGATGCTATTAATTTTGTAACCGACATTATTCAACGAACGCACCGCGGACTCCCGACCCGGGCCGGGGCCTTTGACCTTCACATCGAGATTTTTCAGGCCAAATTCCTGGGCGGCCTTGCCAGCACGCTCGGCAGCAACCTGTGCAGCGAATGGCGTGCTTTTTCGCGACCCGCGAAAACCGCAGCCCCCCGCCGTCGCCCACGACAATGAATTTCCTTGCCGATCCGTAATCGTCACAATGGTGTTATTAAATGAAGCATGGATGTGGGCTATTCCGTCCACGACCTGCTTTTTGACCTTCTTGCGCGTTTTTTGCTGTGCCATACCTAATTATTTCCTGATCGGTCGCCGCGGTCCTTTCCTGGTTCTCGCATTGGTACGACTCCTCTGTCCTCGCACCGGCACTCCACGCCGGTGGCGATTTCCCCGGTAACAGCCGAGGTCCATTAATCTTTTGATACTGAGTGAAACTTCGCGCCGAAGATCACCCTCGACCGTTATTTTGCCAACCTCGTTACGTAGCCGGTCGATCTCTGGCTCGCTCAGATCCTTGACCTTTACATCGCCGGCAATACCAGCCGCTTCACAGGCAACGCTGGCCTGACTGCGCCCGATACCGAAAATCGACGTCAGCGCAACCGCAACGTGCTTGTTGACGGGGATATTGATTCCAGCGATACGCGCCATCTAAATATTCTCCAATTTCGCCGTACGGTTCCGATTAACCCTGACGTTGTTTATGCCGCGGGTCTTTACAAATCACCCTTACCACTCCTTTGCGGCGAACAATTTTGCAGTTTCTGCAGATTCGCTTAACAGATGCTCTGACTTTCATCATATCTCTCCAAGTTCGATCTTCAGAGTTCTAACGAACCTGCCCGGCACGTCCATAGCCACGCAAGTTTGCCTTCTTCAACAATCCTTCGTACTGGTGCGACATCATGTGTGCCTGCAGCTGCGCCATGAAATCCATCGTAACCACGACGATAATCAGCAATGACGTCCCGCCAAAATAAAAAGGTACCTGCCAGTTGAGAATCATAAATTCCGGGAGCAGGCACACACTGGTGATATACATGGCACCCCAAAAAGTAAGCCTGGTCAATACCTTATCAATGTATTCTGCCGTTTGCTGGCCGGGCCGTATGCCCGGGATAAACGCGCCTGACTTCTTCAGATTGTCTGCCGTTTCGCGAGAGTTGAACACCAGCGCCGTGTAGAAAAAGCAGAAAAAGATGATGAACGACGCGTACATCAAAATGTATATGGGTTGGCCGGGTGACAATCGTGCTGCCAGAGTTTGCAGCCAACCGAACCCCTGGCTGGTGCCGAACCAACTCGCAATCGTAGCCGGGAACAGAATCAGGCTGGACGCGAAGATTGGGGGAATCACGCCGGACATATTCAGTTTGAATGGCAGGTGGCTGGTTTGGCCGGCATACATTTTGCGGCCTTGCTGCCGTTTCGCATAGTTAACCGTTATGCGTCGCTGGCCGCGCTCGACAAAGACCACGAAATAGGTAACACCCAGCACCAGCAGGACGAGAATGAGCGCAAGTGCCGCTGGCATTTCACCCGTGTTCACTAACTCCAGCGTGCCACCGATAGCAGACGGCAGGCCGGCGATAATGCTCGACAATATAATCATCGATATGCCGTTACCAATGCCGCGTTCTGTGATCTGCTCGCCAAGCCACATTAGAAATACCGTGCC
>JAUWKW010000041.1 GCA_030614035.1 Chromatiales bacterium
AATAGTACTTGACCTGCCAACTGCCGCGAGTTTGGGTCTTCCCAAGCTGGAAGCCGAACTGGTAACCCTGATCATCGATCGGAGCCGCATCGTTTTTGATGTAATCAACCCAAGCCATCTCCGGAAACTCGCCAACATCGAAGCCGAGTTCGGCAAATACATTGTAAACCTCGAAGTCAAACAGATAGGTTCCGGTCGCCGGATCGGTTCCGGGCACCGGGTCGGTGTCATTACCGAAGCAACTGCCAAATTCGTCTGACTCGAAGAAGCACAGGTGTCCGGCCGCACCGATGTCGGTGTATCCAAGGCCCGCTTTCAGCTGTGCGCGACCAAGTTCGAACTTGGCGCCAGCCTGGGCTATCCACGCGTACTCCTGCGACAGTTCGCTGTCACTTTCCAGCCAGGTTCCCAGGAACTGTCCAAAAAACGTCTCGCCCTTGTAGGCCACGTCCATGCCTTCCGGCCGCCAGTCAATGTCCCACTGCAAACGGCTATTGCCCGGCGATTCGAACGTATTCTTGAATTTGCCACCGCGAATATTGAGATTGTCAATCGCCTCCCAGTCAAAATAGGCGAGATCGAGATTGATCCGCTTACTGGAGGCGCCATTGCCGAGCGTCTGGTTCGCGGAAACCGGGTCGTCACCACCGGTCGCAATGCCGAAACCGACATCAATCGATTCGGTCACCATGGCAGTCATGGCCGGCCGCGCACGGACTCGTTGTTGATTCCGGTCCTCAGCGTCGATATCTCGGTCTTCGTTCTGGTAGCGATATCGGAAGTCGCCAGACCAGCTGATGCGCTCAGGCCAGGACGCGGATTGTTTTTCTGTCTCGATCTGGGTCACCGCCATCGTCGTCTGTTCGTTGCTTTCTGCCAAGGTCGCTACAGCGACGGCTGTTGTGAGGTTACTCTCGGCCAGCTCGGCAACAGTTGCATTGGTCCGGGCGTTGCCGACTTCCAATTGCTCGATACGTGCCAGGGCTTGCTGCAGCAGATCTTTAACCTCCTGAAATTCTTCATCGCTAACGGCTGCATTTACCGTTGAAGTAGCCAGGAGCAACAGAAACCCTAAAAGGCCCGCTGTTCGTTTCATCTTAATATCTCCGATTCAAACCATGAATTACTCGGGCAAGCCGCCATCAAAACAGCCTGCCTGAGACACAGGGGAAAAAGCACCCAAAGAATCCTGCTATCAGCATTGTGGGTAAATCTATTACTAGTCAATGAATGAGCCGCACATGCCCTCGGAAGAGGTTCCGGCCGGGCGCAATCTTAACAGACAAGCTTGCCTCGCTTGAACAGGAAAATACGGCGGCCAGGCACGCGCGCTATCATGAGACTCCTTGATTAGGTCAGAAAACATCCGTTCGTCAGCCTGGGTGGCCTTCACCACCGGCGTGCTACCCATCTTGGTCGTTAACGGCTGTTACATCGTATCGGTCGTCGGTAATCATATCCCCAAGTGCATCCCCTATTTGCAGGGCTGCACGTCGATCAGCTCGGCGGGGCGCTACGGAGCGGCTTTTTTCCTGTTCAAGTCAGGGATGATTCCGCTCGCATTGCTGCTCGCTTACTTCTGGATCCTCGTTCGACGCTGGCTCATCGCGCTGGGGGATCGGCAAAACCGTGAATTGCAGGCGCTCGTCTATATCGGTCTGTTAGGCGCGGCCTTCTTGATTCTGTACACGGTATTTCTCGGCACCAAAGGCGACATCTACAGCCTGCTGCGCCGCTTTGGTGTAACGGTCTACTTCTCGTGCAGTTATCTGGCGCAATTGCTGCTGCTCCACCGGCTGGTAACTCTTCGGGATGCGGGAAAAATTCAGTTGCCCCGCTCAATCACTGGCGGGATGCTGACGATCGCAATCGTGCTGCTATTCCTCGGCCTGATCAGCATCCCCATCGGCAATTTCTTATTCATAGATGAAAAGAAAACGGCGATGAACATCATCGAGTGGAATTTTGCGCTGCTGCTGTCCGGCTACTACCTGCTGGCCTGGCGCGCCTGGCTACGGGTGGACCCGGTGCAGAACGTCACTGATGGAACTTGAGTTTAGTGTGGCGGATTACCGATTCGCGCCGGTTTGCTGTTGCAGGAATGCAATCAGGCTCGCACGATCTGTGGGCCGGCGAACGCCGACGAATACCATGCGATTTCCGGGGAGAAACTCGCTGGGCCGCGCCAACCACTTGTCAAGTGTTTCCGGCGTCCAGACAATTTCGGATTCCTTCAACGCATCGGAGTAAGAGAAATCCTCAGCCCATCCCGCCGGTTGTCCGAAAAACCCATACAGATTCGGACCGACCTTATGGCTCCCGCCTTTTTCCAGGCTGTGGCAGGCCCTGCACTGCAGATACAAGCGCTTGCCCCGGTCGACATCGGCCACGGCGAGCAGTTCGTCCAAGGTTTTTTCCACCTCGACCGGATCGGCTGCTTGCCCCGATTCTGCTTCGGATGAACCCGGTTCGCCGGCGCCGCAGGCCGCCAACAGCAGCGCTATCGTTCCCAGGCCAGCCAGAATGACGGTCCACCTCAGCATGCTTGCTCCCCTTTCGTTTGCATGACGTGTTAGTCGGAACCCTGCTGCAGTTCCGCCGCGTGATGAATCGCCCGGCGGATCCTCGGGTAGGTTCCACAGCGACAGATATTCGTAATTGATTGATTGATGGTTTCGTCATCTGGATCCGGGTCCTGAGACAGCAATGCCACCACGGCCATGATCATGCCGGACTGGCAATATCCACACTGGGGCACTTGCTCGTCGATCCAGGCCTGTTGCACAGGATGCAAGCTTGCCTCGCCCGCCAGTCCTTCGATCGTGCGAACTTCAGCCCCCTGCACCGCCGATACCGGCAACACACAGGAACGCATTGCGTTGCCGTTGACGTGCACCGTACAGGCACCGCAAAGTGCAATACCACACCCATACTTGGTCCCGGTCATTGCAAGATGGTCCCGCAACACCCACAACAGCGGCATTTCCTCGGGCACGTCTACAGCAACATCATTATCATTGAGTTTGAAATTAATCATCTTCTCAACCGCCTGTATCGCGCCAAAAATGAGGGCGCGAGTCTACCACAGCATAGGTAAAGTCTCCGCCGGGTTTTTGGCTCGCTATGCCCGGGGATTCGCGGACATTTGTTCCGGGTACTCCTGTTCAGCACGTTGCCGGTACTCGGCCGGTAACTGATCGATCGAGGCAAGTTTCGCACCGGCAGCGTGCCAAACCAAGTGGCCAGGATGGCCATCCATCTCCAACCACCGCAGCCACGGCATAAACACCGTGGAACTGAACAAACTCGGTAGCCGAAGCACGGAGTCGTCGCGAAACGCGTCGGCCGACACGAACATCGACTGGCTCTGTGCACGTGGCGCCGACATACCGGGCGGGTATACCGTTTCATTGTTCAGCCAGACAACGCCGGCACCCTGGCTCCACCATTTCTTCAGAGGCTGATCCGGTATCTGGTCCAGCGCGCGCGTCGGCCGAACCCCGTGAACCGACAGATTGAACCCCCTGCCCGCCCCGCCGCCCTGCACCGCGGGGCTGACTGAATTGGTCTTGCCCGTATACGGGTTGTCGAAGCGATCGATCATGTGACCATCCAAATCCCGAAAAAAGGTCACGGTGTTTCCAGTCAGTTCATAGCTACCGTTGTCCAGATGACTGACCCAGTACATTTCCATACCTTCGAAACGGAGCAGCGCCTCGGGATTTTTTTCCTCTCCAATGACGCCGTAGATCGTGCCGTTGTACCACCACGGCACGTCTTCCTCGCGTAAGCTGGCTTGCATGCGGATAAAGGCACGCAGATTCTGCTCCGGAGTGTTCAGGTCGAGATCACCCGCGGCGGGCTCGCTGGTGTCGGGCAGGGAGCAAGCGCTACCGGCCAATACCATTCCGCCGGCGGTGACCAGCAGCTCACGGCGGGACAGGCTCGTCATTCTTGTAGTCGTTTAAGCTACGGCGGTATTACAGAAAATCACGGAATCAAAGCCCCAGACCCCCGGGATTCATTCGGCCGTCCGGGTCGAGACTTTGCTTGATGTCCTTCAATATTCGGCTGGCCTCGGGCCGCCGATGCTCCATGTATGGGTAAGTCTTGCCAATCTGCATATGCACGGCACCAACGGAGCTGAATATTTCCTGGATCTTCTGCCTCATCTCCGCCACCAGTTCGCGCCCCGCCGGGTTGGGCATGTACTCGGGCAAGGAATCGAGATAGTCCTGTGGCAGGAAGCGTTTATGAAATGCGGTGCGGTCATCTTCCCAATAGAACACTGGCTCATACAGGAATCCGTTGGTGCTGATCGTCGTGAACATACCAGCCTTCTCTACTTTGCATTCCCGCATGCGTTCAGCGTAGGTCAAGTACAACTCCCGCATTGCGTCATGAAACTTCGCGACGCGTGAGAACGGAAGGATTCCGTGCATCGGCACCCAGCGCTGACCGCGCGGGCCGAGTATCGGATACAACGGTATAAACGGCATCGCCATTAGCACGGTCGGTATGGTATTTGCGATTTCGGTCCCATGCTCGGATACGGCCTTGCGAACGATCGCGAGCTTCGCCGCCACTTCGGCGCGACTGTAGCCCTCTACTCCGAAATGCGCCGAGAAATCGAATCCCTCCAGGAAACTCTTGCCGGCCATTGCCATCTTGCCAAGTTGCACTGCGCCGTCGAACGGATTTCGTGCCGTCTTATACACAGCCAGGGCGGCGCGAAATGCATCAGTAGTACTGGTGCTGCCGAGTTGGCCCTGTTGCAACTTCGGGTCCAGTCCGAAATTGTCCGAAGCCACGCCTTCACGCGCGGCCGCGATCATGCCGGAGGCCATGGCGCCGAAGCTCTCGAATCCGAATGAACAAGCCATCTTCTGCGTGGGCTTGCGAATCAAACGCAGCGTAATACTCGCCTTGATACCCAGCGTGCCGGCATCTCCAGTGAAGAGCCCGGTCATGTCGGGTCCGTACCAACGGAAAAACGGTTTGCCGTTCGCAATCGCATTGGAACCGGTGTGCAGAATTTCCCCGTTCGCCAGCACGATTTCAAATGACAGTATCGAGTCGGCCGATATGCCATAAGTGCCGGATCCCAGGCTGACGCTGTTCTGGGAGGTCGACCCACCGACGGTGGCCTTGAGCCCGGAGAATGGTCCCCAGAATGGTGTGCGCAGGCCCTGTTCGGCCAACGCCCCGGCCAGCTCGGCCCAGGTGACGCCCGGTTCCACCGTGACATACATATCCTGGTCGTTGATTTCTACAATGTGCTTAAGCCGCTCGGTGTCGATCAACAACGACTGTTCACGGTCCGGCAGGTACGCATCGGTATACGACGCACCGCCACCACGAGGTACCAGTGCCAAATTGGCTGCCGCGGCGATTCTTGCGATCTCCTGAATTTCCTCCACGGTCCCCGGCTGCACCACGGCGACCGGCAGCTGCCGGAAGTTATACACATCCATCGCGTAGAACTCGCGGTCCGACTCGCCGGTCAGCACGTAGTCCGAACCGACTGCTGCTGACAGTTTTTCCAGAACCGTCGCCGTTTCGTTTACTACCATGCTTCGTCCTCGTTATTGTTGTACTAATTCAGGTGACGCCCAACCACAAAGCGACGCTACACGCTCAAGATTCAGCCGAACCCACGGCTGAACCGACCTGCGAAATGCCGCCCGGATAGCCGTAGTCCTTCCAGATCTGAATTTTTCCGTCCCGAACCAGGAAATAACCAGCAATCTGAAAATGCATGCTTCTGTCTTCGCTGGATGCGATGAAGTGATCGATGCGTTCGTTGATGACAAGCGGTCCGACAACATGGGATTGCACAATCTCCCAGTTTACAGATTCGAGATTTTCAAGGAACGGCCCCAACTGATTGACGAATTCTTCTCTACCAATAATATCGGGCCGGCCTTCAAACATCTGATAAACCAAATCATCAGCCAAATAAGTCGCCAGCCTGTTCACATCGCGCGTTGACCAATCAGCGCAAAATTCGTTGACGAGCTTCTCGTTCGCTATCTCGAGTTCGGTCTTCATTTCGCTGCCCCCCTGCTGGGCCGGTAGAGTCGCACATCCGGCGATGCCGCCAGCAGCGGCAAGCACCGCTCGGCGGCTCAAGTGAATTCCGTCGGAGGTATTGTTCATTGTTATGCCTCTTATTATTGAATGCGCTGGCCGACCCCGGCATATTACCCGAAACCTGGCCGCAGGCCAGAGCCGACAATGCGTACGGACCACCGCTGGCGATGCGGTGAGCGCCAAGCGACGTTATCATTCGGGTTTACACCTCATAATGTGACCCGATGACCATCGTCCGTGAAAGCTTTCCCGTTGGCCCGCTTCAATGCAACTGCACAGTGCTTGGAAACACTGAGACCGGCAGTGGCTACGTTTTCGATCCGGGCGGGCATCCGGAACGCATCATGGAGGTCGTCGCGAGCTTTGGTCTTAAGATCGAGGCACTGGTCCATACGCATGCCCATCTGGATCATATCCTGGCGGCTGCAGAGATACAGAATCTGACCGGTGCGTCGGTTTGTTTGCATCCCGACGACCGTTGGCTGTGGGATGCTCTCGAATCGCAGTGCAAGATGTTCGGCATCCCGTACCATCCGGCACCCGCACCCGATCATTGGCTGGACGACGAAGAGCCGCTGCGCTGTGGCAACGGTGTTTGCATTCACACCCCGGGACATACGCCCGGGTCCATGAGCTTCTATTTTGCAGACGAGGGATTACTGCTCGCCGGAGACACGCTGTTCCTCGGCTCGGTCGGCCGAACCGATCTGCCCGGCGGTGACACCGGCCAGTTAAAAGAATCGATTCAGCGGCGGCTTTACACGCTGGATGAAAACACGCTGGTCATTCCTGGCCACGGCCCAGGGACGACGATCGGCGACGAAATGCGGCAGAACTCGTTCGTCAGGGCGACGCCGTAGCGGGCTCAGGACAGCCGCGTTGCGGTCGGCAGATAGCTGACACCGGAACCGTGGCGCAACAGCATATTGCGCGCAACCCACTCGCCTTCCGGATCAGGCTCAGCGAACCATTGAAACTGACCGCTGGCCTGCACCGCGACCACAACGCCATCGCGATAAAGCAGGCGATTGCCAGACGCCGCCGGCACCCGCATACCCGGGGTGATGATTCCGGAAAGGTTTAGCGGATCGGCAGAGCCGATCACGACGCTGTGCTGATCCTGATCCTTCCTGCGCGTTGCGCGCAGCGCGGCAACGGCATCCGGCAAAGCGAACTGCTCACCACTGAATCCGGTGACAAATCGACCACCGCGGATTTCTCCGCGCGCCTCCATGCGACGATATACCCGGGCAAGCTCACGCCATGGCGGCAGCCGTTTTGACTCTCGCAGCAACAGGCTGCGAAACATGATCCCATACCGGTTCAGTAATGTGCCTGCTATATGCCAAGCAGCTGAATCAGCATCGACTGGCGCCGGAACGTTCCCGGTGTCGGCATCCAGGCTCCGCTCGACCAGGTCCCAGCGCCCGGCAGCATCGATTGCCTGCGGTCGCCTGCTGCTGCGCGCGCGGCCCTTCCGGGATGCCGGTGTGACCAGGGCCCTGAGTCCGGCAAAACTGTCGGCAGTAACCAGCCCAGCAGCAACCAGCTCTGCCAGCGCCAGTTCCACTTCGGTGCGGATCAGGCCGGTGGTTTTCACCAGGTCGGCAAAAAACAAAGCTCCACGCGACTGCAGCGCATCCCGCACGCGATTCGCACGCGCCGATAGCCTGGCCGACGTCGCTGCCGGTGGCCCATTGTTCGCCAGCAAACCGTGCCACTGCGCAGCATATTCACGAGGAACAATCACGATGGGCGTATTGCGCACGGGTCCGGGTCGAACTGCCTTGCGCTGCTGATCTAGCGGTGGCCGTAACCACAGAAAAAGCCCGGCGCCGACCAGTTGGTCAAGCTCGTGTTTGCTGTACTGCTCCAGGCGCGCTGGCAACAGCAGGTCTTCCCACGCTGCTGCAGGTGCCGGAAAACCTTCCAGCTGATCAACCGCACGACGCAGTGCTTCGACACCCTGGGCGCGATCGCCGGACACGCCATGCCATGCAAACAAGAACTGCATCAAAACCGCCGGACTGACCGGCTCAATTTCCCGCCGCAGACGCTTCATCGTACGGCGATGAATTCGAGCCAGCAGCCGACGTTCGCACCATTCGATTCCGGCATCCGGCAATGCACGGTAGCTGCCACGCATCGCAAAACCTTCCTGTTCAAGCCCCAGCAGTGCCAACTGAACCTGTTCGTCCGTTAACCTCAGCGGCCTCGCCAGCTCGCCTGCCTGCACCGGTCCCAGCGCTTCCAGCCGGCTGCGAATCAATTCACGAATTGCCTGTTCCCGGTCCGGCGGCACCGAGCGGCCGACCGATACGGGTTGGATCGGTGGCGACAAGACAGCTTCCGGGCAAACCATTTGCAACTCTGCCAGGCGCTCGGCACTGACCCATAGGCGCTCCCCGCCCGGTATGCTTACTGTTGTTGCGCGGCGATCTTCGATCAGTTGCTGCAGCATGTGGTTCCAGCCGAATTCGAGTTGGCCGTCGGTTTTATCCAATAGTCCACGGCGACCCTCCTGCTCCGTCATGAAACCGAGCAGCACCAGACCATCGTGCAATTCATCCGGCGTACGTGCGTCGGGCCACGCCTCCTCACAAACGGTTTCGATTGCCTCCGGATCGAGTTGTGCCAGTTCAGCCGCGTCCTCGGGATCGAGCAGGTGGCGACTGCGTATCGCCTGCGTGCGCCGCTCCTCGGCCGGCGCATCATCGAGAAACGCGTACGGCCGTGCACTAATAATCTCCTGTGCCAACGGCGATGGGCTCGTTAATTCGCGGCTGATCACGGCCACTTCATTATTGGCAATTCGACTCAGCAGCGCCTCGAGACCTTCGATGTCCATCAGCTCATAGAGGCAATCATGAATGGTCTGGTGGACAAGAGGATGATCCGGCACCTCTCGTTGTCCGACGATATTCTCGGCACAAGCCAACTGATCCGGAAACACAACTGCCAGCAGATCCTCCGCATCGCTGCGTTGAAACTGAGGCGGCACTTTTTTTCCATTGCGGTTGCGCCTGACGGCCAATGCAATGGTTGAACTCCAACGCCAGTGCGTCGGGAACATCGGAGCCGCCAGAAGCGCCTGCACCAACACATCTCGCACAGTTGCAGCGTTGAGGTAACTGGACACCTCGTCCAGGGGAAAACTATGCGTCGGCCCCAG
>JAUWKW010000269.1 GCA_030614035.1 Chromatiales bacterium
CAGCAGACGGGGCGGGAAGGTTTGCAGGCATATATCGAACGCAATAATGGCTTGTTCTTCGAGGTGCTGGGACCCCAATACGAAGCGTTAGGATGGTGTACGCCGGAACAGCTGGAAGCCGACGCGGCGGCCTGGCGCGAATTTGCCGAAGACCAGGCTGCTGTGTATATGTCTGCTTGGGTCGAGGCCGTCGGCCGAAAGTAAAAAAATGGTCGTGATCCATCGATCGCTTCGGATGCAGGACTGCGCGAATCGTGCCCTGGTGCTACAGGCGATGGGAATTGACCACGCGGTCGAACGTGACGTTCTGGTTTGGCGAGTCCTGGTGCCTAGGTATGAAGAGCGGCGCGCCCGTGAACAGTTGCAGCTGTACGAGGCAGAGAACCGCGGTGCCAGGTCGACGGCAACGTACACGGCCCCGCGTCCCGGGGCGCTAATCGGGGCTGTGATCTGGGCGTATATCTTATTCACGGTGTTTACCCTGCAGGGTCGCTACGGGTTTGGGTTTGACTGGGTCGCGGCGGGCCGGGTCGACGTGGCTGCAATTCGCGGTGGGGAGGGGTGGCGAGCTGTCACCGCGTTGACCTTGCATGCCGACGCTGCACATCTGTTCGTCAATATCGGCATGGGAGCTGTGTTTGGCAGCTTACTGGCGCGGGAAATTGGTGTCGGCTTGGCGTGGCTGCTGATTCTGATTGGCGGCACGGTCGGGAACCTCATGAACGTCATAGTCCAACGGCCCTGGCACACCGCGATTGGGGCCTCGACCGCAGTGTTCGCGGCGCTGGGACTTTTGGCGGCGTACCTGTGGACCGGGAAGCGGTTGATACGCGACAGCTGGGCACGGCGTTGGGCGCCGGTTGTCGGCGCCGTCGTGATGCTGGCATGGTTGGGCACCGGTGGTGAACGCACCGACATCGTTGCCCACCTGACCGGGTTTCTGGCAGGCTTTGGCATGGGTGCAGTGCTCGGGCGCGTCGTCCAACAGCTGGCGGCAGATCCGATGCGCCAGTGGTTGCTTGGTGCGGTCAGCGTACTCTTTGTCACCCTGGCTTGGGGATTCGCGTTTGCGAAATACGGCTAGAAGAAAATCTATGAGAGGTATCGCATCGTGATGCATATTCAACGCAATATCGGCCTGTCGATCGTCTTTGTGCTCGCGGTTTGGCTAACGGCTTGTTCGCGGCCCGGATCGAACCTGGTTGCGCAAATTGACAGCGGCCAGCTCCAGGGTACCGTCATCGACGACGTCACGGTGTTTAAAGGTATTCCGTTTGCGGCGCCACCGGTGGGTCAATGGCGCTGGCGGCCACCGCAGCCGGTTGAGCCCTGGCAGGGAGTTCGCCCGGCGCACACCTACGGAGCGTTCTGTGCTCAGCCGAAATCGACACTGTTGTGGTTTCAGCTCGGCGAAGTCAGCGAAGATTGTTTGACACTGAACGTCTGGACACCGGATTTTGATCCGGGTGCGGAACTACCGGTCATGGTCTGGATTCACGGTGGTGGGTTCTCGCAAGGCTCGGGCAATATTGCTCGCTTGAACAGCCCGGAAGTCGCCAAGCAAGGCGTCGTGCTCGTGACGATCAATTACCGCCTGGCTTTGTTCGGGTTCATGACCCACCCGGCAATAACCGCCAGCCACCCGGATGAACCGGCCGGCAACTACGGCCTGCTGGATGCGGTTGCGGCCTTGCAGTGGGTTCAGCGAAACATCGCCGCGTTCGGCGGCGATCCGGGCAACGTGACGATCTTTGGTGAGTCGGCCGGCGCCGGAATGGTCAATCACCTGATGGTCATGCCCAGCAGCGCGGGATTGTTTCATCGGGCGATAAGTCAGAGTTCGGCGACCGGCATCGCCCCGCGTGCGATCATCGACCGGCGTGCCGGGTTTGAGCCATCCGGTGAAGCGGTCGGGATCAAGTTTGTCGAAAAACTCGGGGTGGCCGACAGCGAGGACATTGCAGCCACTTTGCGTGGCATGACGACGGAAGAATTGCTGGCCGGCATGGGCGAACGCGACCGGTTCACACCGGTCATCGAGGGCAACATCATTCCCGATCAACTCGGTTTTCTGTACGCCGAGGGCAAGCAGCACAATGTGCCGTACATGACCGGTGGCGTCAGCTGGGAGGCGAGCCTCGGGCGGTCCATAGGCGGCGGTTTTTCGCCGGAATTTGCGGCCAAGCTCGGCCCGCCGGTCGACCAGGCGCGCCTGTATCCGGGGTTGAGCGGAGAGGCGCTGGAAGACCGGATATTCGGTGACATCATCGTCATGACGGCGTCACGGCATCTTGCGAACAGCATGTCCGCGATTGGCGCGCCAGTCTATAGCTTCTACATCAGTTACGTTCCCGAAGCGCGGCGTGGCAAACAGCCGGGCGTTGCACATGCCGACGACATTGCGTTCGTCATGCGCACGCTGGAGACCGAAAGAGATCTCATGGGGGCCATCACCGACCGTGATCAGGAAGTCGCGGCCTTGATCAGTGCGTACTGGGTTCAGTTCGCCAAGACCGGCAATCCCAACGGCAGAGGCCGGCCAGAGTGGCCTGAATATGATCCGGAAACGGCCAGAGTTCTCGAAATCGGCGATGAAGTCATCGTCCACGAGGATTTTCTGGCCGAGCGCATGGATTATCACCTGAAACGCGCTTGGGACCTGCTCGAACGGAGCCGGTAGAAATCCCGCGGCTAACGATCTGCGGAGGAATCCGGGTTTTTCAGGAGTTCCAG
>JAUWKW010000092.1 GCA_030614035.1 Chromatiales bacterium
TCGGCTGCTGCGATGACAAAACACGGCGTCGAGCCGAGCCGAGCCGAGCAGTCGAAATTGCCCGGCACGCCCCCGATAAGAAATCCCGGGTCATGCCCGCAAGACTCAAGAATCCATGCCACCAGGCTTGCGGTCGTGGTCTTGCCATGCGTACCGGATACGGCAATGACCCAACGGTCCTTCAGCACCTGCTCAGCCAACCATTGCGGACCCGAGCAATATGCCATGCCGCGATTCAGCAACTCCTCGACGATCGGCATGCCGCGGCTCATGACATTGCCCACGACGACGAGGTCCGGCTTGGCGTCGAGCTGCTGCGGATCGAAACCCTCCGTGACGGTTATACCCTGGGCCGCCAGTTGATCGCTCATCGGCGGGTAGACTGCCTTGTCGGCGCCTGTCACCTTGTGGCCTGCAGCTTTGGCAATCGCAGCCAGCCCCCCCATAAACGTTCCGCAGATTCCAAGTATATGAATGTGCATCTACATCAACTGCCAAAAAAAACCTGAACAACTGTAAGCATCGTGCTTATCGATCGTGGCGCAGCTGCAACATGATCCTCTACACTCCCGGTATATGCCAGCCTCCCGCACATCTCCGGAACTCGTCCAACAACAGCCGGCACTGGAACAGGTATGTCAAAACTTGGCCCGCCACAGCGAAGTCGCTATGGATACCGAGTTTGTTCGCACGAATACCTACTTTCCAAAACTGGGATTGATTCAGCTTTCGACGGCCGAGTCGACGGTTTGTATCGATCCGCTAGCCGGACTGGACTTGGAACCGTTGTGGCGGGTGCTGTTTGATCCAGACCGTCTGACGATTGTGCATGCCGCCAAACAGGACCTGGAGGTCCTGTTGCTTGCTGCCGACGGCATTCCGCGCTCCCTGATCGACACCCAGATCGAAGCGGGCTTACTCGGTCATGCGGCGCAAATCGGCTATGCAACGCTCGCCAAAACCCTGCTCGACGTCGAAATCAGCAAAAGCCAGACGCGAACCGATTGGTCGAAAAGGCCGCTGTCAGAAGCACAGTTGCACTATGCGGCCGAAGATGCAGAACATTTGTCTGCGATGCATCAACGCCTGCGTGATCAGCTGCGGGAATTGGGCCGCTATGAATGGGCCTGCGAAGACAGCGCCGCGCTGATTGACCCATCGCAATATGTGCAGGACCCTGCCGAGGCGTGGCAGAGAATACGGCGGATCCAGTACATGCCTGCCAGCGAACAATACCGGGCACGCCAGCTGGCTGCGTGGCGTGAGCAGGAGGCCATGCGCCTGGACCGGCCGCGGCAATGGATAATCAGCGACCGGGCCTTGATGGCGATCGCGCAAACAGCCCCGGCGAATCGTCAGGAACTGGCGGGCTGTGCCGATTTGCCGGCGGGGGTCGTGCGCAAGCGTGGCGAAATCTTATTGAAGCAGGTCGCCTCCGCCGATCGCGAAATGGCCGCCGGCAAGATTCACATCGAGCAATTACAACGCCCACCCAGCAAAGAACCCACGCTGGTAACCAAACTTGTCGGTATCGTGCGTGCCCACAGCGAACGCCTGAATATACCTGCCGAAATCCTGGCCAGCCGTCGGGAGATCAGCGCCATCGCGCGCGGCCAGCGCGACGGACGAGCGCTCAGCGGATGGCGGCTAGAGGCGTTTGGCAATGAACTGTTGACGGCCGCGCAAGCCTGACGCTCGGACTCAGGCCGTGTTCAGACCAAGACAGTCCCGCAATCGCTGGTAGATTGCATCCATTTCACCTGCGCCATCGACGACGCGCAGCAGACCGGCGCTACGGTAGTGCTCGACCAGAGGTTCGGTTTGCTCCCGGTAGACCTTCAGGCGGTTGCCGATGGTCTCCTCGTTGTCGTCATCACGCTGAACCAGTTCCCCACCAGCGGCCAGGCAGGCATCGATTTCGCTTTGCGGAGAGAAATGAATATTCAGCAGCTTGCCGGTGACAGAACATGTGCGACGTCCGTTCAGACGCTTCATCAGCACGTCGAATTCAACATCCAACAGCACAGCGGCATCGAGTGGCTGACTGATTGCAGCCAGCACTGGTTCAAGGCCTTCGGCCTGCGCCAGGTTTCGCGGAAAGCCGTCGAGAATGAACCCGTCGCCGCAGTCCGCGCGCGCCACCCGCTCGCGAATGATGCCCAGCACAAGCTCGTCCGACACCAGCTCACCGGCATCCATCGCGGCCTTGGCGCGCTGGCCCAGTTCACTGCCGCTGGCAACGGCTTCCCGCAGCAGATCGCCGGTCGATATTTGTGGCAACCCGTGGTCGGCCATCAATCGTTGCGCCTGCGTTCCCTTGCCCGAGCCCGGCGCGCCTAGTAAGACTACTCGCATAAATCCGCTACCGTTTTCCCCGAGGCCTCAATGCGCCGAACCATCCGGCTCGGGCCGGGGAGACCTTGGCGCCGTAAGCTAACGCCTGTGACCGGGCGGGTCAAACCGCGGCGGTGCTGGCAGGCCCGCAGGCTTTGGTGCAATATTCGCCAGCACATGCCCAGAGACCAACAACGATGACGGCAAAGAAAAACGCCTTTTACGCTCAGTCGGGAGGTGTAACGGCTGTCATCAACGCATCCGCCTGCGGAGTTATTCAAACGGCGCGCAAACACCGTGACCGTATCGGCAAAGTGTATGCCGGCCGGAATGGCATCATCGGCGCACTGACCGAAGACATGATCGATACCAGCCGCGAAAGCGCACGCGCAATCGCGGCTTTAAGGCACACGCCCGGCGGCGCCTTCGGCTCGGCGCGTTACAAGCTCAAGGGGCTGGACGAAAACCGCGCCGAGTATCAGCGTCTGATCGAGGTGTTCAAGGCTCACAACATTGGTTACTTCTTTTATAACGGCGGCGGCGACTCGGCGGATACCTGTTACAAGGTTTCCCAGTTATCGAAAACGATGGGGTTCCCGGTCCAGGCTATTCACATTCCGAAAACTGTCGACAACGATCTGCCAGTCACCGACAACTGTCCGGGCTTTGGATCGGTAGCCAAGTACGTCGCCGTCTCGACACGTGAAGCGGCGATGGATGTGGCTTCTATGGCCCGGACATCCACCAAGGTATTCGTGCTCGAAGTCATGGGCCGACACGCCGGCTGGATAGCCGCGTCGGCGGGCCTGGCCGGTAGCGGGCCGAACGAGCCGCCGCATATCATTTTGTTTCCCGAGGTTCCGTTCAATCAGCCAGCATTCCTTCGCCGTGTTAAACGCAGCGTCGCGGATCACGAGTACTGCGTCGTTGTCGTCAGCGAGGGCGCGCGCTATCGCGATGGCCGGTTCCTCGCCGATGCCGGCACCACCGACGCGTTCGGGCACAAGCAGCTGGGCGGTGTTGCACAGGTGGTTGCCCAACTGGTCAGAGACGCACTCGGATTTAAATTTCACTACGCAATCGCTGACTATCTGCAACGCTCGGCGCGGCACATCGCATCGGCAACCGACGCCAAACAGGCGTACGCGGTGGGCAAATCTGCCGTCGAATTGGCCCTGGCCGGACACAACTCGATCATGACAACGATTGTCCGCAAGTCCGATCGGCCCTATCGCTGGAGCATTGGAGAAGCCCCGTTAAGCCGGGTTGCCAATCGCGAAAAAATGATGCCGAAGCGATACATACGTGCCGACGGCTTCGGCATCACTGCTGCATGCCGACGCTATCTGGCGCCGCTGGTCCGTGGTGAGGACTACCCGCCATACACCGACGGCCTTCCCGATTACGTGACACTGAAAAACGTCCCGGTTGCCAAAAAGTTGCGGACAAAGTTTGTGCTATGATCAGCCGCTTTTTTGGCTCGGGCATCCCCGGAAAAACGATGACGATTGATGATCGGCGCTGCCTTGGGTTGCCCGGTCAACAGTTCACTGGGAGGTAGAACTCATGTCCACTGACCTGGCTCTTTGGCTGGCCATCGGCGCGTCACTACTGGCGGTGCTCTATGGCGTGGTTTCCGTGCAATGGATTCTGAAACAGGATGCAGGCAATGCACGCATGCAGGAAATTGCCGGAGCCATTCAGGAAGGGGCCAAAGCCTATCTGAACCGTCAATACACAGCCATCGGTATTGTCGGCGTAGTGCTGTTCGTGGTGTTGGCCGTCGCGCTGGGCTGGGCGACCGGCATCGGCTTTGCGATCGGCGCACTGCTGTCGGCTGCCACCGGTTACGTGGGCATGTACATATCGGTACGCTCAAACGTCCGCACCGCCCAGGCAGCTCATCAGGGGATCAATGCCGCGCTGACGGTCGCGTTTCGCGGCGGTGCAATCACGGGCATGCTCGTCGTCGGCCTCGGTTTGTTGGGCGTGGCGGGCTATTTTGCCGTGCTGAATGCGCAGGGCATGAACACCGAGGACATTTTGCATGCACTCGTCGGCCTGGCCTTCGGCGGTTCGCTGATTTCGATTTTCGCGCGTCTCGGTGGCGGCATATTCACCAAAGGCGCTGACGTCGGCGCCGACCTGGTTGGCAAGGTCGAAGCCGGAATTCCCGAGGATGACCCGCGCAATCCGGCAGTCATCGCGGACAACGTTGGCGACAACGTCGGCGACTGCGCCGGTATGGCCGCGGACCTGTTCGAAACCTACGCCGTCACAATCATCGCGACAATGTTGCTCGGTGGCCTGTTGCTGAAAGACTCAGGCGAAGCCGGCGTCATCTACCCGCTGGTGCTGGGTGCGGTGTCTATCGTCGCATCGATCATTGGGACCTTTTTTGTCAAGGCCAGCCCCGGTGCCAAAATCATGAACGCGCTATACAAAGGTGTCATCGTTTCCGGCGTGCTGGCCGCGATCGCGTTTTACTTCGTTACCGACATCGTCATGGGCGATATCGAGGGCTTCACAACGCTTGCGATGTGGGGCGCGTCCTTGATCGGCCTGGCCCTGACCGCGGCCCTGATCGTCATCACCGAGTACTACACCGGCACCGAATTCAGCCCGGTTCAAAAAATCGCGAATGCTTCCACCACCGGTCATGCGACGAACATCATTGCGGGCCTGGGTGTGTCGATGAAGGCAACCGCACTGCCGGTAATCGCAGTGACGCTCAGCATCTGGGGTGCCTATCAGCTGGCCGGCATCTACGGTATTGCGATCGCGGCCACGACGATGCTGTCGATGACCGGCATGATCGTTGCCCTGGATGCGTTCGGACCGATCACCGACAACGCCGGCGGTATCGCGGAAATGGCTGAACTACCGGCCGAAATCCGCGGCATCACCGACCCGCTGGACGCGGTTGGCAATACCACCAAGGCGGTCACCAAGGGTTACGCGATCGGCTCGGCCGGCCTTGCCGCACTGGTGTTGTTTGCCGATTACACCAACAACCTGCGGGCCCAGGGCATTGACGCCGTGTTCGAGTTGAACGACCCGGCCGTGATCATCGGCTTATTTATCGGTGGCCTGGTACCGTATTTGTTCGCTGCACTGGCCATGGAAGCCGTCGGCAGAGCTGCGGGCTCGGTCGTCGAAGAAGTCCGCCGGCAGTTTCGGGAAATCCCCGGCATCATGGAAGGCACCACCAAGCCCGACTATTCGCGGGCCGTTGACCTGTTGACGAAGGCCGCGATCAAGGAAATGGTCATTCCATCACTGCTGCCGGTGCTGGTGCCGGTCGTTCTGGTTCTCGTCATGAATACGCTGATGGGCGCCGGGGCCGGCGTCCGTGCGCTCGGCGGATTGCTGATCGGTACGATTGTCACCGGCCTGTTCCTCGCCATCTCGATGACCACGGGTGGCGGCGCCTGGGACAATGCCAAAAAATACATCGAGGACGGCAACGTCGGCGGCAAGGGATCGGAGGCGCATAAAGCCGCCGTGACCGGGGATACGGTGGGCGACCCTTATAAGGATACGGCCGGGCCGGCGATCAACCCGCTAATCAAAATCATTAACATCGTGGCGCTGTTGATGGTGCCCCTGCTCTAGCCGGCTAGAGAAAAACTCTCAGGCGTGAGAGTTTTTCCTCAGGCAGAAATTCGCTCAACCCGCTGACCGAGCGGATGCGGCCGGTCGACATAATTACCCTGAATAAAATCGACGCCCAGGTCGCGAAGCTGATCGAAATCCGATTCGTCTTCGACCTGTTCCGCAATGACTTTGAAGCCAACAGCCCGGGACAGCCGGGT
>JAUWKW010000065.1 GCA_030614035.1 Chromatiales bacterium
CGAGGTGCAGCCTTGTGCCGGTATTCGCGCAAACGCGTATGATATTGCCGGTATTCGGCGGTATTTCCGGCTGATAGAGAATCAGGTCAAACATCAATGGCAGCCCACCCGGGACCCGAAAACAGCAGGCTCTCGATCAACTTCTGCGGCATGCAGTTCAACTCTCCCATCGTACTGCTGTCCGGTTGTGTCGGCTTCGGCGAAGAATACACCCGGGTCGCCGGCTTCTCGAACACCGATGCTGGCGCGATTGTACTCAAGGGTACGACGCTGGAGCCGCGGCTCGGCAACCCGCCGCATCGCATCTGGGAAACCCCAATGGGCATGCTAAACGCCATTGGACTCCAGAACCCCGGCGTCGACGCGGTTATAAACGATATCCTCCCGAAACTCGATTTTTCCGAGACCCGTTTTATTGCCAACGTCTGCGGTTCGACTATTGATGACTACGCCGAGGTAACGCGTCGCTTCGATGACTCTCCTATAGACGCGATAGAGATCAATATCTCCTGTCCTAATATCAAAGAGGGCGGTGTGTCATTCGGAAATTATCCCGAAATGTCAGCGCGGGTTATCGCCGCCTGCCGCAAAGCGACCGCGAAACCAATCATCGCAAAACTTTCGCCGAACCAAACGGACATCCAGGAAAATGCGCGCCAGTGCATCGAAGCCGGCAGCGACGGACTTGCCGTCATCAACACGATCACGGGCATGGCAATAGATACCGAGACGCGAACACCAATCATTGGTAATGTCCAAGGCGGACTGTCAGGTCCGGCGATCAGGCCAATCGCGTTGCTGAAAGTGAAGCAGGTCTACGAGGTTGCCGCGAAGCACAGCATACCGATTATCGGGCAGGGCGGTATAACAACGGTAAACGACGCGGTCGAATTCATTATTGCTGGATCAACCACCATCGGCATCGGTACGGCACTGTTCTACGATCCGTTAGTCTGCAAAACTATTAATGCGGGTATTGTCGAGTATCTGGATCATCACGGCCTTACGGGGCTGGGCGATTTGATCGGCAGCCTAAAACTTGGTGAAGACATGCAGGACAGCGCGGTCTCCGGATGACACGACTGATGCGGGGACTGCCTCGTTAGCGCAACGCGTATTTACAAAGTTACGGGAGATAGAACAATGACTCAGAGTTGGGATGCACCTCCGGAGATGCAGATCGACAGCGGCAAGAGCTACAGTTGCACGCTGGAAACAAGCAAAGGCGCGATCGATCTTGACCTCTATCCGGAACACGCCCCGAAGACGGTTAACAATTTCGTGTTTCTGGCGCGCGCCGGCTTCTATGATGGCATTAGCTTTCATCGTGTCATTCCGAATTTCATGGTCCAGGGCGGCGATCCCACTGGTAGCGGCTCCGGCGGTCCCGGCTATCGATTCGAAGATGAATTGACCAATAACCCACTGAGCCACGAAACCGGTTCGTTGTCGATGGCCAATTCGGGACCGGACACCAATGGCAGCCAATTTTTCATCACGCACTCGCCCCAAACGCACCTGGATGGGCGCCATACCGTGTTCGGCAAAGTGATTTCGGGTCAGGATATCATCGATGCGATTGGTCAGGGCGACACAATTCAAAGCGTGACGATTAGCGAAGCTTAGTCGCTCCCGGAAATTGGCTTTATTGACTAGTCTTCGGCACGGCCGATAACATGCGACCAAGCTGGTCGCCTCTTTTGGCCGGAGGCGGCATAAGAAAAATATGATTGCGGCTTTTTGCAGTCCGCGCTGGTGACCGCTGTGTTTATTAACTTCTGGTATCCCGTGATCGAAGGCTCCGAGCTCGGTGATGAACCGCTACAAGTCACCATGCTCGGATGCGATTTTGTTCTGTTCCGCGACGAGCACGGGAAAGCCCGCTGTCTCGCCAACACCTGCATGCACCGCGGCGGCTCCCTTGGCCATGGAGTGGTGAGGGACGGCTGTATTCAATGCCCCTATCACGGCTGGCAATACAACGGCGATGGACGCTGCGTGCGAATTCCTTCCATAGGCCGCGACGGGAAAATTCCAGCAAGAGCCAAGGTCGACAGTTACCCGGTCGAGGAACGCTATGGGCTGGTCTTCGCCTTTCTCGGCGATCTTCCCGAAAAAGAACGACCACCGATACAGACGATCGTCGAATGGGACCAGGACGACTGGCGGCCCACGATGGTCGGTTGGGAATTTGACGCCAACATGGAACGGGCCGTTGAAAACTCAATGGATCCCGCACATAACGAATTCGTGCATCCCACGCACGGCTTCCAGGGCGAACGCGAAGATTATCGTGTACCGGATATGGAAATCGTCGAAGAAGAACTCGGCGCGTATTTCCGCATCGTGATGTACTCCCCTGCTGGAGAGAAAGGCACGCTGAAAGAGTCCAAGCGGGAGGCGGGATCGGTGGAGGCATACTCCGGTCACCGCGGACCCAACCAGTTGTGGAATCGGCTACACCTGACCGACGAATACTGGCTACACCAGTACCAGTTCTCGGTTCCGGTAGACACCGGCCGCACGCGCTTCTGGCATATCAACATGCGCAATAGCTGGCTGGATCCGAAGGTCGATGAGCGCATGGATGAGCGGAACCGAGCAACTGCGGAGCAAGATCAGATCGTGCTCAAGCGACTGCGACCCGTCGTGCCACCTTTGGGCACTTCCCAGGAACTTTTGATGCCTTCTGACGAACCCGTGCGTCAGTACCGACGCTATCTGGCCGGCTGGGAAGCCAAGGGGTGGCGGATTGATGTCGAACGTATGCGCGAAATGCAGAAAACCACAACCGTCACGATCCCGAGCCCTGGACGGCGCGATGCGGGTAACTGGGTGCTGAATACAGTGCCGCTTGTCGCGCCGCATGAAATCGCGGCGGGATCTTCATCAGCCAGCGGCGCACAATGATCATCAACAATTGGTATGCGGCAAGTTTCGCGGATGAGCTGACTGACCCGCCGAAACTGGTCCGGATGCTCGGTTGTGATTTCGCACTGTTTCGGACCGAAGACGGCGCCGCCGCGTGTCTGAGCAATATTTGCTGTCACCGGGGCGGGTCGCTGGCGCATGGGCAACGGGTCGGCAATTGCATCCAGTGCCCATACCACGGCTGGCAGTATGCCGCAGACGGGTTCGTGCAGCAGATCCCGCCGCTGGGTGACGCGGTCGCGATCCCAAGGCGCGCCCGGGTCGACAGCTACCCGGTTCAGGAAAAGTATGGTCTTCTGTGGGTATTTCTTGGCGACATGAACGAGCAGGAACGGCCGGTGTTATCGGACTCGCTGTCTGTTTACGGGGATACTGAAAACTGGCGGATGTGCCGACTCCAGCGGGAATGGAACGTCAACTGGGTGCGCCTGAACGAGAACCTCGTCGACACCGCGCATTTGTACCTTGTGCATTCATTCGGCAAACACCTGCCATCGAAAATGAACATCTTTCCGGTCGAGGTTACCGAGTGGGGTGGCCACATCCTTCAGACCTTCCGGCCGCCTGATCCCAAAGATTCGATGGCGATCGATGAAGTGGAACAGCAACCCGACGAACGCCAGGAATCCCATGTCGAACTGACATACGATCTGATCGGTATCCTGCACAAAAACAGTCAGCAAATGGCATCAGGTTACAACCAGATCATCTGGGACGTTTGTACACCGATCGACGCCTACCACACACGACATTTCAGTCTGCATTTCCGGAATTTCAATAAGAGCCCCGAACACGACGAGGGCATGGTGAAGGCACTTCGCTACGGCTTGGACGAGGACGCGGCCGTGGTTGAGCACGTTCGCCCGCGTCTGACACCTGCACGTCAGAACATGGACCTGTTCGTTGCGACCGACGATGCCGAACTGAGTTACCGCCGTAAGGTCGACGAGGTAGGTCGCCGATTGGGGCGTATTGACGTGCATCGTATGGACGAACTTGTGCGGGATCAGGCGTTGGTAATCCCGTCGCCGGCTCGCGCCGAAGGCGGCAACTGGGGCCATGCAAGCGTGCCGCTGTTGGATAGCTAGTTTGCTTGAGCCCGCTCGCGCAAGCGTACCCATACGGCATAAATTGCCAGCAGTGCGGTCGCACCGGCCACCATCAGGAACGGCGCACCGGGGTCGATTGAATCGAACAGACGCCCGCCAATACCATTCGCAATCAAAACGCCAACCGCGCCACAGGCGCTGAACGCACCGATGACGGCACCGCGATTCTCCAGCGGTGCTTCCTGTCCAATCAAAGCCTGCGACGCGTAAAAGCAACTGGACTGACCGATACCAAGAAGAACGAACAGCGGTATGACCGCCGGATCCAGCGGGTTCTCGATCAATCCGACCGCGCCAAAGCCGACAGTTGCAAGCACGGCACCGGCCGCCAGCATCATTAGTCGGTCGAAACGGTCGAGTAAAAACCCCATGAATGGCGCACAAATCAGCGTCGTGATACTCGTTATGACGAACAGCAGGGTGCCGCGGCCCAGTGCCACAGTGGTGTCCAAACCCTGGGCCTGGCCCGCCAAAGTGCCCCACAGGACGATGAAAGTGCCGGCGATGACCAGATCACCACGGGCGGCGAATGCCGAAAAATACAGCACGCGGATGCGGGGCCTGCGCGCAGCGCGCAAGCCGATCGCGGCACTTTCCCTGAACCCCGACTTGGCGGGCCGCCCGCCGGGTATGCCGGGGTGCGCGCCTACCGCCGCAATCGCGGCCGCGGCAATGCAGATAGCGGCGGCCACCCAGTTCATGTAAAAGGCGGCATCCAACTCGCTTGCACCTCTGCTGACAAAAAAGTCCGGCATCGCGCCCCCGAGCGCTCCGATCATTGCGGCACCAAAACCGCCGCAGATTCCCGAGGCCGCGACGAGTTTGCCGCGCGAACTTTCCTGTGGGTAATCGTGCACCATTACCGTCAACATGCACGTGGTCGCGGCGACACCTACTGCGTAAACGAGTCGGCTCAGCAGCAAACCGTCGGCCGACTCCGACAATGGGTAAGCAAGATAACTTGCGCCGAGGAATGCGAGTCCCAGCGACATCACCAACCGCCGGCTCGTTTTATCAGCAAGCATACCGAACAGCCATACCATCGCGACAATCGTGACCTCCGACCAGAACCCCAAGTCGCCGCTGATGGTTCCCTGTATCGATTCGGGAATAGCGAGTTTGGTGTTCATCAGGTAGGCCTGGCTGATGTTGACGAACACGATAAACCCGATTGTTATCAGGTCGATAAACAAAAATACTGCGACGTGGGTTGGCGTAACGCTGGGCAATAGGCGTACCGGCCCGAATCTCCGGGTCGGTTCGGCGTCTGTTGAAGCTCCTTGCTGCACTCAGACAGCCCGGTCGTGGTCGGGAAAATATTTGGCGAGGATGTTCTCGCAATAACGCGCCAAAGTTTTGCTGTTTCGCGCGTAGTCCGAGATACCGCATCTAAGCGGGGGGATGATGAACTGCACCAGGATTCCAAACAGGCTGGCGTCTACTTCTCGCGGCCGATTATCAATCAGGAAAGTCTTGTCACCGAGCAGTTCCTCGATCGCTTTCACGTCTTGCAGACCGATATTCTGGATTTCATCGGGTGTGTGACGCCCGATTCCATGCAGATGCATGTCCTCTCGAATGCGCTCCCGTGCTTTCGCGCTGATATCGCTGCGCCAGGGTTCGTCCATCTGACCAAACCCCACTTCGCGTGTCGCCGGCCAGTTTTCTTCGGTAAGCCAACGCGTGTAACCAATGATTCGCGCCAGATTCTCCTCCACCATTCGCCGTACCGCGTGCGCCGTAGCAAGCTGTGTTGACGTCAGCCCGTCATTGAGCCGATCACCGTGCGCGCCTTTGAGGTATTCGATGATGAATCCGGTATCCGCGAGTTCGAGGTCATCATCACGAATCCACGGTACCGTGCCTTTCGGTGAGTCGACCGGCCGTTGCACATACTCGCAGTCATATGGGATGTCCGCGAATCTCAGAAAGGCCTCGAGCTTTAATCCGAAAGGACTTGGCGTCGGCAAACCCCATGCCGGTGCAAAATTAAATACGGTGATCACTGCATTCCAGGATGGTCGATCTGAGCAGCGTCATCGCTGCTACTTGCGCCGCCTCATTTCTCGATATTGAGTTCCTTGATCTTTCGGGCCAATGTATTCCGGCCCCAGCCTAGTAGCTGCGCGGCTTCCTGCCGCCGTCCATGCGTCCGTTGCAACGCGGCCTCGATCAGTGCTTTTTCGAATTCGGGCAGTGCCGCCCCAAGCAATGGTTGATCAGCATTCACGTCCAGCTGCTGCGCCGCCCAGCGTGACAGCGCGCTGACCCACTCTGGATCTGCACGACCCGATGCCCTCTGCCCGCCGAGTTCGGCGGGTACGTCATCGGCACCAATTTCAGAGCCCGGGGCGATCACGGTGAAGCGTCGGGCGGTGTTGATCAACTGCCGCACGTTGCCGGGCCAATCGAAGCTCTGCAGCACCCGCAGTGCCTCATCGCGTACTGATTTTGGTTCAACGCCGAGTTCCTCTGCAGCCTTGGACAGGTAGTGCTGCAACAACAGCGGAATATCCTCGCGACGTTCCCGCAATGGTGGGGTCGTAATTCGTATGACATTCAGCCGGTAAAACAGGTCTTCCCGAAATCGCCCTTGGTGGACCGCTTCATTGAGGTCCTGATTGGTCGCCGCGATGATGCGTACGTCGACCCGAATCGATTCTTGGCCGCCGACTCTATAAAACTCGCCTTCGGCCAGCACCCGCAGCAAGCGCGTCTGCAACGCTGCCGACATGTCGCCGATTTCGTCCAGGAACAGCGTGCCGCTGTCTGCTTGCTCAAAGCGTCCAATCCGTCGCCGCTCGGCCCCGGTGAACGCTCCCCGCTCGTGTCCGAACAATTCCGACTCCAGCAGGTCGGCCGCTATGGCCGTGGTATTGAGGGCGACGAACGGCGCGTCCGCCCGCGGACTATGCCGGTGCAGTTCACGCGCAACCAATTCTTTACCGGTTCCGGACTCGCCGGTAATCAAGACAGTCATACTCGACCGCGACAGACGCCCGATGGAGCGAAACACCTCCTGCATCGCAGGCGCCTGACCCAGAATTGGCGAAACGCCCTGCACCATGTCCACAGCGGCAGCCTGTGGCCCGGCTACCCGGGCCGCCCGGCGCACAAGTGTCACGGCTTCATCGACATCAAACGGCTTCGGCAGGTATTCAAACGCGCCGGAACGGTATGCCGTCACTGCACTGTCGAGGTCCGAGTGCGCCGTGATAACAATTACGGGCAGCGCCGGACGGAGCGATTCCAGATATTGCAGCAGCTCGATACCGCTAATGCCCGGCATGCGAATGTCGGTGACCAACACGTCCGGTTGTTCGCGCTGGAGCGCCAGTTGTACCGCCCCCGCCTCGGCGAACCCGCGAACTTGCATACCGTC
>JAUWKW010000036.1 GCA_030614035.1 Chromatiales bacterium
AGTTGGGAGACAGGGTTGCAGATCGAAACCGCTGAATTAAGTCTGCTAGGTGATCGCGAGGAAAACCAGGATCGAGTAGTCGTAGCTACCAGCGATGCCGCGAGCCTGATCCTGGCCGTAGATGGTATGGGGGGGCACGCGGACGGTGCGCGTGCCGCTGAGCTGACCAGCGAAATTATCCGAAAGGAATTCGATGCTGCGAGCCGCCCAATCTTTGATCCTCAAGGATTTCTGCACCTGGCTATAGGCAAGGCGCACGATGCCCTTATTGAATTGGGCAAAGATATCGCTGTCGAAGCAAGACCGCGCGCAACCTGCGCAGCGTGTCTGGTTCAGGACGAGCTGGCGTTCTGGGGTCATGTCGGCGACAGCCGCATTTATCACTTGCGTGGCCAGCGAATACAGGAACGCAGTAGGGACCATAGCCACGTCGAGACCCTGCTGCAGGAAGGACTCATCGAAGAGTCCGAGATCCCCGATCATCCAATGCGCAATTTTGTTGATAGTTGCCTCGGAGGCGACCCCTCATTGCCGCAAATGTCCATTACCGGTCACAAACCACTGGAATTAGGGGACGTGATGCTGGTCTGTACCGATGGATTCTGGTCGGGACTGGACGATGAACAGGTTGCCCGGCTCGGCACGGGCGACGGTACCTTGGCTGAAGATCTCCGCGCACTGAGTGAAATCGCGGTCTTAACAAACGAACCTCACAGCGATAACACGTCAGCGGCAGTACTTCGCTGGGTCCAATGATCCCGGCTCCGATCGACCCCGAAGCAGTCAGATGTCAGGCAGACCCAGCGAAAGACAACCGTCCGAATTGCGGAAGGTCCGTTTCTCCGCCGGGTTTACCAAGCACGCTGAGGGTTCCGTGCTGGTCGAATTCGGAGCGACCCGTGTGCTGTGCACAGCGAGTATCGATTCTTCCGTACCAGCATTTCTGAAGGGTTCCGGCAGCGGTTGGATTACCGGCGAATACGGCATGTTGCCGCGGGCGACTCACACTCGATCCCGACGCGAGGCTACGCGCGGACAGCAGGGGGGGCGGACGCTGGAAATTCAGCGGTTGATTGGCCGGTCGCTCCGAGCTGCAGCGGATCTACAGGCGTTGGGCCCGCGCACCGTGACGCTCGACTGTGATGTGTTGCAAGCGGACGGTGGCACCCGCACCGCATCGATCTCCGGCGCATACGTGGCATTGCGAATCGCCATCGATGCATTGCTGGCGTCAGGCGATTTGGACCGTAACCCGTTACACGGTCAAATCGCTGCAGTGTCGGTGGGAATATGCGGAGGATTGCCAGTGCTGGACCTCGACTACGCTGAGGATGCGACGGCCGAAACCGACATGAATGTGGTGATGAACGACGCCGGCGCCATTGTTGAAATTCAGGGCACGGCCGAGGGTCACGCCTTTCGCCGCGACGAACTGGACCAGCTGCTTGACCTAGCCGAAGCGGGAATTCGTTCCATTATGGAAGAACAGAATCGATCACTCGATGACTGGCGTTCCGCGTCCTGATTGCCTCCGAGGCATGCGCGCGCTGAAACAGGTTGTCCTGGCGACCGGTAATCCAGGCAAAGCAAGAGAAATGGAGTCGCTGCTGGGCGATGGGTTCGAAACGCTGCCTCAGGCCAATTTTGAAGTGGTCAGCCCGGCCGAGACCGGCGCCAGTTTTCTGGAAAATGCACTGCTCAAAGCGCGGCACGCGGCTGCGCTGAGTGGCCTGCCGGCGATAGGTGACGATTCCGGACTCGAAGTCGACGCTCTCGATGGTGCTCCCGGCATTTTCTCAGCCCGCTACGCGGGCATCGACGCAAACGATGAAATGAATGTGGCCAAGCTGCTGACGCAGCTGCGAGAGGTGCCGGTGGGGCGCCGCCAGGCCCGTTTCCGCTGCGTAGCGGTATATGTCCGCAGTGCCGATGATCCATCGCCGGTTATCGTCGAGGGTGCCTGGGAGGGCTCGATTGCGCTGATAGCAAAGGGCCAGGGCGGCTTCGGCTATGACCCCGTGTTTATTGATCGGGACAGTGGTAGCACGGCCGCGGAACTGGACGCCAAGGCCAAGAACGCCCGCAGTCATCGCGGACAGGCCATGCAATCGCTGAAGCTCAAGCTAGCGGCGCTGCCTGATTAAGCGCCGGACGCTGCGTTTGCTGCTGCCTGAGTCCCGGCACATATCAAATACCGGGTACGGCTTTGGACGAGGTTATGCACAGTTGCGCCAGTTTCCAAAAATTTCATGCAGATACGGGACGATTTGTCAGGCGCGTTACACTAAATAGACTGTAAGTAGCTGATAAAATTACTATTAATAAGACTGCTCATTTCTTGATCAATTTGTTCCATTTCGTTGATCGGCGGCTGTTCGGAGCCTTGAAAACTCGGGAAATCCACAGAGTTATCCACAGATTCTGTGGATAACAGGCCGCCTCTTGTCAGCGGCTGCGCCAGCCGGTATGCTTCCGCGCCCGATTCAGCACAGTCCGATAAAACAGGGGTCCGGCCCAGCCATGAAACCCGATATCCATCCTGAATACTCCGAAATCACGGTCACCTGCAGTTGTGGACATGAGTTCACAACGAAGTCGACGCTGAAAGAAGACCTGCATATCGAGGTCTGCTCGGCCTGTCACCCGTTCTATACCGGCAAACAGAAAATCGTCGACACCGCTGGTCGGGTAGACAAGTTCCGCCGCAAATACGGCATGAGCTGAGCCTCAAGCCGGTTTTCGTGTCCGCATCAGCGCTCCGTTTTGGCGCTTCATCCGTGCACCGGGCTGCCGCCTATCCTATAATTCAACGTCCGTTCGCCAGTATTGCGTCGGTGGCGCACTCTGGCAGAGTCTAGTCGTCCCGCCAAGGTCCGAGTCATCTGGCCGGATCATTCCGAGCACCGTCGGTCTGGACAGGTACGGCCCCAGGGCACGTTTTTGTACCGGACAACAACAATATGACCAGCAAAACATTTTCTTTGCGTGACAACAGTACCGGCGGGCAAGTCGAACTCGACGTGAGGTCTGGCACTATTGGCCCCGACGTCGTTGAAATCGGCTCTCTTTACCCGGAAAAGGGTGTATTCACTTACGATCCGGGGTTCGCATCTACCGCGAGTTGCTCAAGCACGATCACCTACATCGATGGGGAACAAGGTGTATTGCTGTATCGCGGTTACCCGATCGAGCAACTGGCGGAAAAGAGTAGCTTTCTGGAAGTCGCCTATCTTCTACTGCATGGGGAGCTCCCCGGCCAGGCGCAGCTGGATTCGTTCATCCACTCGATTAGCACCCACACCATGATGAACGAAACGCTGTTGAGATTATTCAACGGTTTTCACACCAACGCGCACCCTATGGCCATGGTCGCTGGTGTGGTCGGTTCGATGTCGGCGTTCTATCACGACACGATGGACATTTACGATGCGCGTCAACGGGAAATATTTTCCCACCGTATCATCGCTAAGCTGCCTACGATTGCTGCGGCCGCCTACAAGCACACACTGGGCCAGCCATTCATGTATCCACGCAATAGTCTGGACTACACCAGCAATTTGCTCAGGATGTTTTTTGCCGTGCCGGCGGCGCGTTACGAAGTAGATCCGATTGCAGCTGAGGCGCTGGACCTGCTGTTCATTTTGCACGCTGACCACGAGCAGAACTGCTCGACTTCGACGGTACGGCTGGCCGGAAGTTCAGGGACCAATCCGTATTCGGCAATAGCGTCGGGCATTGCCGCGCTGTGGGGGGCGGCTCACGGTGGCGCAAACGAAGCGGTACTGGGCATGCTCGAGGAAATTGGCTCAGCGAAGAACATTGCCACCTACGTTGACCGGGCGAAGGACAAGGCCGATCCGTTCCGTTTAATGGGGTTTGGGCACCGCGTCTACAAGAATTTTGACCCGCGCGCCACGATTATTCGGGAGATGTGCCACAGAGTGTTGAACCAGATGGGGCAAACCGATTCCCCGGTGTTCGACCTGGCCCTGAAATTAGAAGAAATTGCCCTGAAGGACGAATACTTTCTGGAAAAGCAGCTGTATCCGAATGTCGATTTTTATTCTGGCATCATCTATCGGGCTCTCGGCATACCGTCATCGATGTACACAGTAATGTTTGCAATCGCGCGGTCTGTAGGCTGGGTAGCGCATTGGCAGGAGATGATTATCGATCCCGAAACCCGCATCGGACGGCCGCGGCAGTTGTATATTGGCGCCCCGCAGCGAGATTACACGCCGATCAAAAAACGATAACCCGGTCGCGCATCGCGAGCCCGCTGCGCGTCTGTGACGGCGCCTCAGTTGTTTTTCAATAGCCGTTCGACTTGGCGAAGATTGGCTCGCTGCATGGGCCTGCCGTCCACTGGGCTCAGTGGCGCATGAGCTTGGCGGCGTTCTGGAAACACCGTCGCGGCAATCTCGATCCCGGAAAAGTAGAACCGGTAGCCGGGGAAGAACATGTGCGAATCCCGGCGGAGCCGATACCGGCGTTGCACAGGCTGATGCGCAATACCGAGAGCACAGAGGTTTTCGCCGACCGATTCTGCGGCGTCACTGAATAAGTGCAAATCGACCGGCGAGTGTTCGGTCGCACTCCCGCTCAACACCGCACCGACCAGGCGTGGCTGGAATTCCTGCAGCCGTCGCATGACGGTTGCCGCCGTTTCGCGAAAACGCAACAGCATCAGGGGATGCTGATCAATCTGGAAAATTCGTTGCCGTTCCGCCAGAGCAAGCTCGATTTCACGGTTACTCGGAAGCGAACGCCGACTACGTGCGCCAAGGCGTTCTACCGCTTTATCCTTTGCCGTACGGAAATCTTCGAGGCCGTGATCCTGAATCAGCCGGGCAGCTTCCTGAGCGACACTGGCTCGAAGGTTTTCGGACTTTGGGTTTCGCTGTTTGTTCACCTCGAGTCTCGAATCGGCTTTGGCTGCTTGATCCGGAACGGATTCAGAAGAGGTTTTCGTCTTCGTCGTCGTATATGGTACCGCCGGAATTGGCGCTGCTGGTATCTTCTGCCTGTAGTTTCGGCACATGTCCATCGCGGAAGATCTCGAACATAGCGTCAGCATTTGCCGTCGATGTGACTAGACCGGTCTCGGGTGAAATACGTACCGTGACTATATTTGGGGGTTGCGGCAGTGGCGCTTCCGGCACAGCTTCCAACGCGTTGGCCATGAAATATTTCCAAACCGGCAATGCAGTGCGACTGCCCTCTTCGCCGGCGCCGAGCGAGCGTTCGACATCAAAGCCAACCCAGGCCACCGCCACCAGCTCGCGATTGTATCCACTGAACCAGGCGTCACGACGATCGTTGGAGGTTCCGGTTTTGCCCGCCAGATCTCTTCTCCCAAGTTCCCGTGCGCGTCGGCCGGTTCCTCGGCGAATTACGTCGCGCATCATGTCGTAAATAATGTATGCATTTTGGGGCGTGATGACACGCACTGGTTGCTTGCGGTCGCTGAAAAACTCCGTTGTCTCGGCTGCTTCCGGGCGCCAGTCTGTCGCGTGGTCCATCATTGCTACAGCGTCTGTGTAATCGGGTATCTCAGAGTCCAGCGGCGGCAGAGACACGGGTTGCGCCTCACCTAATAAGTCAGCCAGTTCATCGTCCGCCCGTTCTGTTGTATTTACTGGCTGTGACAGTTGAGCAGTTAGAGCTGATACTTCCGGGGGGACTTGTTCCCGCGAGTCAAACCACTTGGGCGGACATTCATCGCACACGTACGGTGGATCTCGTCGGGAAACGGTCTGCCCGCTTGAGTCTATGATGCGTTCGATAAGGTAGTGGTCGATGCGATGACCACCGCTGGCGAAAGCAGCGAATCCCGCCGCCATGTCCAATGGCGATGCGCCGCCGCTACCCAGGGCAAGCGACGGGTCGCGCGGCAGTGCGGTGTCGGGGAAGCCAAAGGGTTTGATGTGTTGGAGTGCATTGCCGACCCCGGTTTGAAGCAGTACGCGTACTGAAACCAGATTCATGGACCGGACCAGACCTTCCCTCAGCCGCGTTGGGCCGTAAAAGCGGCCCGAATAATTCTTCGGCCGCCACGTTTCTTCCAGCGTTGGGTCATCGAACACGACCGGCGCATCATTGACGATCGTCGCCGGCGTAAACCCGTTTTCAAGGGCCGCCGAATAGATAAACGGTTTGAAAGAAGACCCCGGTTGGCGCTTGGCCTGCACGGCCCGGTTAAATTTGCTGGCATAGAAGTCGAAACCACCCGTCAACGCGACCGTGGCACCGTCGTGTGGATCCAGTGCAACCAATGCACCCTGCACCTGGGGCATCTGGGCCAATAGCCAGCCCTGGTCAGCAGTATTCAGCAGGTAAACGACGTCGCCCGGGCTCAGCAATTCCCTGACCGACGATGGCGGATCCGATATGACGTTGTCGTTGATAAATCGCGGCCAGGCCAGCCCTATCCACGGGACCTGCACGCGGCCGATATTCCTTATATAGAGGAGTGCGGAGGCGTTGGACGTTTCGTTTTCGGTCGCTGCGTCGGCAGCTTCTGCCGGGAGTGCGTCTAAAGTGTTCTCCGTCAGTTCAATGACGATTCCCAGATGCAAATCCCGGTAATCCGGATACCCATCGAGATACGTCTGCATTGCTTGGTCCGGATCAACTGGTTCGGATGCGCCTGGCACCAGTTCGGGCGCGCCAGTTGCCAGCAGATCGCCACCTGCTTCAAACGCTACCGTTGATTCGTCGTTGCCAGTATCGAGACCGTCGGAATCTGATGCGACGCCTGGTCCCAGAATCTCATCGATTGATGCACGCGCCAGCGGCCCTCGATATCCATGCCGCCGGTCGTACTCGAGCAAGGCCGCGCGCAGCGCCATCTGGGCGTCGGTTTGCAGCCTGCTATCGATAGTCGTTATTACCTTGTAGCCTTTGGTGTATGCGCTGGGGCCATAGCGCTCGATCATCTCGCGACGGACCATTTCGGCGATGTAGGGAGCCTGCAGGTCAACCTTTGGCCCATGCAGACGAGATTCCATCGGCGTCGTCATCGCAATTTCGAACTCAATTCGATCGATGAAATCCAGCTCAAACATTCGGCGCAGCACATAAGCGCGGCGCTCCCGGGCCAACGCCGGGTTGGAAACCGGGTTCAGCCGTGACGGCGCCGCAGGCAGGCCGGCAATGGTTGCCGCATGCGCTACGCTGAGTTCGTCCAACGATTCGCCAAAATAAACTTCTGCCGCTGCTGCAACACCGTAGGCCCGTTGGCCCAGGAAAATTTTATTCAGGTATAGCGCGAGAATTTCCTGCTTGCTGAATTCGCTCTCGATCTGAATAGCCAGGATCAATTCCCTCGCTTTACGCACAAAAGTGCGATCGCGGGTCAGGAAGTACTCGCGAGCCAGCTGCTGCGTGATGGTGCTGCCACCCTGACTGCGTGAACCGGTGAGCAGCAGGTTAACGCCGGCGCGGACTATGCCCTGGTAGTCGAACCCGGGGTGCTCAAAAAAACGGTCATCCTCGGCCGCCAAAAAAGCGTTAACCATGACCTCGGGAATATCGCCGAATTGAATCGGCGTACGTCGCTTTTCGCCCAGTTGAGCGATCAACCGGCCATCGCGGGAATAGACGCGCAAGGGAATCTGCAGCTCCACGTCCCGAATCGTTTCGGCGGACGGCAGCCCGGGCTGAAGGTAATAGTAGGCGGCCCATCCGGTTGCCGCGACTCCAATAGCGAGCGTTGCCAAAGCCCCCGCCAGTATTGGAATTAGCCGAAATAGAAACTTCGTCATCAAACCTGATCCAGTCCCTTGCCTTGCGGGGATCGATTATGCATATTACGCGGGATTTTTAGGCAAACCCACCGAAAGGTGGGGACGCAAAGCCACCGGTCCAAGGGGCACCCGGCGATCTGCGACAATCAAAGGACGATTGTCCACCGTCAGTACATCCTAGGGACAGCGGGGCTGCCAGGCCACGGATGGAACCTTTCACGCCATGGACTGCACCCCCTTCTGGGACAGTACTTCCCCCTCACCGGTATCCGGATGCCGTTCGGCTGTTGCCGTCGGCTGGTTGGCTACGCACTGCCGAAGTAAACGATTAGCCTAAGCGTGATCGAAATCACATTTGAATCAGATATTTGATGCTATTTTCGGTCATATATAGTTAAATTGGTGGCCTCACGTCGGGCTAATTTGTGCGCGCAAGCGCTCGACTGAAAAGGAATTACGGGATGTTTTGGTCGCGGGCCAAGTCTGTCATCGGACTTGACATAACAACGTCGTCGATCAAGTTGATCGAATTGACCCAAAGTGGCAGGAGTTATCGGGTCGAGTGTTACTCGGCAGAGCCCTCCCCGCCGAATTCCATCAATGAAAAAACCATCATCGATGCGGAAGCCGTCGGCGAAGCGGTGCGCCGGGCGATCAAACGGGCGGCCACCAAAACCGAGGATGTGGCGATCGCAATCAACGGCGACGCGGCAATCACCAAAGTTATTCAGATGCCGAGCAATCTTGGCGACAACGAGCTGGAATCGCAGGTCGAGATTCAGGCAGACCAGTACATTCCTTTCCCTATGGAGGAGGTGAGCTACGACTTCCAGGTCATGGGTGAGAACGCAAATGATCCGGACATGATGGACGTGCTGCTTGTCGCGACCCGCACCGAGAACGTTGACCAGCGACGCGCCGCTGTTGAAGCTGCCGGTCTGAAGGCCCGTGTCGTAGACGTCGAAGCCTTCGCATTGGAAAACGCTTGTAACCTGATGACCCACCAGATGCCGGACAGCGGCATGGAACATCTGGTGGCGGTGGTCGATTTCGGCGCCAGCAGCACGACGTTCAGCGTGTTGCAGGACCTGCGTGTCATCTACACGCGGGATTTCAATTTTGGCGGACAGCAGTTGACCGAAGAGATCATGCGCGTCTACGGCCTGAGCCTTGAGGACGCGGGTCGCGCCAAGAAAGAAGGTGGCTTGCCCAGCAATTATCAGCCCGAGGTCCTGGATCCATTCGTTGATGACATGACCCAACAGGTTAGCCGATCGCTGCAGTTTTTCCTGGCGTCGGGGGGTGGACGTGAGCAGCCGGATCAGATTCTGGTTTGCGGTGGTTGCGCCAATATTCCCGGCGTGGCCGATCTCATTTCCAGCAAGGTCGGTATCCCCACCGAGATTGGCGATCCTCTTGGGCAAATGAAAATTTCGTCCAAGGCCAAGTCGCAAGGTGTCACCCAAGACTCGACCGCATTGCTGACCGCCTGTGGACTCGCGTTAAGGAGCTTTGACTGATATGCCACGCATCAATCTATTACCGTGGAGAGACGAGCAGCGGGCACAGATCCGCAATCAGTTCTATGTGGCATGCGGGATTGCGCTCGGCGTCGCTGCATTGTTCACGTTTATGGGTTCATTCACGATGAGCACCATCATCGATGCTCAATACGCTAGAAATAATCTGCTCGAGATAGAAATTAAGTCTCTG
>JAUWKW010000252.1 GCA_030614035.1 Chromatiales bacterium
GGCACCGGCCGGTCCCGGAAAGCGTTGGGCGGAATCGGTTCCCATTCCACGACATCCAGCGGCCCGACGGCAAATGCGATTAAGTACGTTGGCAACGGCTCGGTGGTCGCGTACGTGATCCGCTGCAACCCATTGCCAAGCGGCTCGCGGTTAATTTCGCGTGTGTTACTGAGCGCGCGGTAGCCATCCCGCGTCGTGACGTGAATATCAAAGGGCGTTTTGAATGCCGGTTCATCGAAAGACGGGAATGCGCGACGCGCATAGATCGTCTCGAACTGCGAAAACGCATAGCTGTCGTCGCCAACAACAACTTTGTACAGACCGTGCAAGCCGTCGCTAAATGGGACGGTGTATTCGAAGCTCAGCTCGATCCGCTGCGGCGCCAATTCGCCGGGCAATGGCAGATACCCGAGCCCATCGGCATTGACGTCGTGAAATTCGACGGCAAACCGGTCGCCGGATTCAGTCAATACGTCGATGGCATCGAACGCCAGGTCCGCCCCGTGCATCCAGATACGGTCGACGGGTTCGCGGATCAGTACGTCGATCTCGACGCGGCCAGAAAAGCGTTCGAGGTCCGGAACAATGCTTAAGCCCAGCCGATAATGCTGTGGCCCCACCGACTTCGGCAAGCGGAACGGGATTTCCAATGGCGTCTGCTCGGGAGGCTCGCAGGCCGCCAGCAGCAGCGCGGAAATTAAAATACTCGCGACCCGAATCATTGGTCGAACCCGGCCGCCGGCTCTGGAGATTCTCGTTCTCATTGCGCTGGCCATATTAGCAGGGAGCCGGCTTGCGGCCAGCGCATGGTTAACCAAACGGTGTGCAGTGATTCGTGAGGGGGTCGGTCGTACGCCGGTTCAGTTCAGTCGCCGGGGGTCAGCTCAAGGCTGGCCGGCATGGTGGCAAACACGCGTTCGAACAGTTCTTCTTCGTGGGCCATATCTGTTTCGCTCACGTTGGCCATGTAGTTCCAGTCCTCGTCGGAAAACGTCGCCCGCGCCAAATCGGTGCTGCCCTCATGATGCCCCATGTTCGTAACGATGTAATCGGTGTAGGCTTTTGCTGCCGCCTCGTATTGCTCTAATGCTTCGTCGCCCTGCTCTCGTAACGCTTTGCCACCGGCCAGAAATTTTTTCAGGTGCTCCTGGTTTCCGGCAAGACGCCGATCCAGTTCGCCGAGGACCTGCTGATTTTCCGGAGCATCCATGTCCGCTTTTTCCCGCAGCAAATCACCCATGCGAACATCCTGTGTATGCAAGCGTTCCATTGCTGCTTCAAAGTAAACAGCGATAGCCAGGTAAAATGGAATGTAACCTTCGTCGCCCTGAGAAGTTTGTGCTACTGCCGCCGATAAGGCTTCGCGCACTTTGCGTAAGCGGCGACGCTCACCGGCAATTCTTTCACGCAGTTCCATGTTCCGGTTCCCTGTTGCTTTGTTTTATGCCCGATCCAGTAGAATCGGCCTCGGTTGATATGATTAAGCTACGCCCAAAGCGCCGTCGGCACAAGTTCTCAAAAATGTTCGTTGCTTGAGTTTGAATCCACCCCCGGTGAGGCTTTTTCGGCCATGCTGTCGCCGGCCGTCACCGTATGACATGATGATCGCGGCGCGAGACCAAGAGCAATAAGGAATAACGATGAGTACTGCGCACCCCTGGCTAGGTGAATGGCCGTGGCCCACCGAGCCCCTGCCCCGCGAACAGTTGCAGGAGCGGATCGAACACCTGTTGGCCATCGGCAATATGGGTGTGCTGGCGACGCAGGGCAACAAGAGCCCGATTGCCAGCCCGATCGAATACCGGGCAAAAGGCGTGACCCCGTATATGTACCCCCAGCCGGGCAGCCCGAAGCTTGCGGCCATGAAACGGGTTCCGGCGGTCTGCTTCGCCGTCTATGCGCCGCTGGGCAACTGGACCAGTTGCCGCAGTGCGCAGATATTCGGTCAGGCCGTAATTCTCGAACCCGACACCCCGGATTGGGAACATGCGCTGGAAATATTGCCCTGGCAGGCTTCCGCCGCCGAACTGGGGCGGGACCTCAACGTCAAGCCGACCAACGCGCTGATGAAGATTGAACCCGAGCGTATCGTCTATACCGAACATTGGCTGCGCCGCGACGGCTACGCGCCGCGGCATATCTGGCGCAGCGCCTGAAAAAGCCCGCGCCGCCCGCCTTTGTGGTCTGCCCGGGGCCCGTGGCTCCAGCTTTTTATCCTTTTCTTTTAAATACTTATGGGTGTTACGTTTTGCTACAAATCGTTACAGCGCTGAAAGGAAACGGAGCCTGAGCGTCCCTATGATTCCAGCATCGGCAAACACCAGAACGATTGAGGAGATGCCAGATGTTGAAGCTAAACCGAACGACCCTGCTGGACCGGCGCGATGAGATGATCATGGCCGCGATCGCAATCATGATTCCGCTGGCTACGCTGCCGGCAATGATCGGCTGATCAGACGCCGATGACTTTTCCAACGCGCCCGGATTCGAAGTCCTCTGAGAGGCACTACCTGGCCGCCGCCAAGGCGGCCTCTGGCGTCGTCGTGCCGCACTGGGCTCGATTCCACAGCGAGGTCGTCACAACCGAATCCGCGATCACGTGGATACATCTGACGCGCACAGCGCGCAGGAAGATCGCGCGCTCATAGCGCGACCTAAACAACTCCCAATCGATCATTATTGCGCCGACCGTCTAAGCAGACGCCATTCATCACCAATGGATCGCTCGAAGCCTGGGCCGCACGAAGGCCAACGCATCGTTGCCTTGAATCGGGTTATATTGCGACCTGAATAAATAACGCGAACAAGGACAAACCGCGGCAACGGGTTTTGTCCGACCACCAACTCCGGAGCTCATCGTGACTGACGAAACCACCAAAGAAGAAATCAAGATTCGTCCATTCTGGTATTCCGATATCTGGATCTTTCCGAAACTGATCAACATCATCACCACGCTCGACAAGCAAGGTCGCGTCAACGCGGCTCCCTACTCGTTCATCATGCAATAC
>JAUWKW010000141.1 GCA_030614035.1 Chromatiales bacterium
ACCAAGCCCGCGCTATTGGGAAATGGGTGATGAGGACCGTTCGTTCCGGTACAACAATTATCTGAACAAATACCACTGGAGGCATATCGATTTGATGGATGTGTTGTCGGGGTTTCAGCCGCGCGCTAAAGCCGGCCTTAATGATATTGCGGTCATGCTCGGTTTCCCGGGAAAGCTGGGCATGCAAGGCGATCAAGTCTGGGATTATTACCAGCAGGGCGAGATAGAGAAAATCCGCGACTATTGCGAGACAGATGCCTTGAATACCTACCTTATTTTTCTGCGCTTTCAGCACATCCGCGGATTGTTGGATCAGCAACAACTGCAGTCAGAATATGCGCGCGTTCGTGAAGCCCTGGCTGCGTCGGACGCGACTCATCTCAAGGAATTTCTGTCCGCCTGGGAACTCCAGTAACAGAATCCAGTATCGTAATGGCAAACAAACAACCGATGATCGTGGTCAGCCTGACGGATCAGGTTCTGCAGGTGGTGAACAGCGGCACGGTGACGGCAGATTATCCGATCTCCACCTCACGCTACGGTTCCGGTGAGCAGCAGGACAGTGAGTGCACACCCAGGGGGAGGCATATCATCCGGGCATGCATTGGATCAGGTTTGCGGGAGGGAGCTGTGTTTGACGCACGCCGAGCCACCGGTGAGATTTACAGCCCTGAACTCGCTCGTCAGTTCCCGAACCGTGACTGGATCCTGACCCGAATTCTTTGGCTCAGCGGTACCGAGCCCGGACTCAATCGGTCGGGTACGGTCGACACGATGAGGCGTTTCATATATATCCACGGAACGCCGGATTCCGAGCCTATCGGTGTTCCGGATTCTCACGGATGCATCAGGATGCGCAACAGGCCGGTGATTGAATTATTCGACATGGTCGGGCCCGGCACCCTAGTCGATATCAGGCCGTGACGGATGCCAGTGAGGCGTTAAAGAGAACTGCAGTGAGTCTTGGCCCAATCATGATCGATGTTCCAGGTGCGGTGCTAAGCGATGAAGATCGTGTATTGCTGGAACATCCCGCGATTGGTGGCGTCATTCTGTTTAGCAGAAACTTTACAGACGACCTGCAACTTCGAGAGTTAGTCAGGAGCATAGCTGCGCTACGCACTCCTTCGTTGTTGATTGCGGTGGATCAGGAGGGCGGGCGCGTTCAGCGTTTCACCGATGGATTTACGAAGCTGCCGCCATTGCGTTGGTTCGGACAACAATTCGATGTTGATCCTGCAGCGGCCCGAAGCCTCGCACACAAAGCGGCATGGATTATGGCAGTGGAATTGCTTGAAGTCGGTATTGATTTTAGTTTTGCGCCGGTGGTCGATATCGACTGGGGTCTTAGCGAGGTAATTGGCGATCGCGCGTTTCATTCTGACCCGGAGGTCGTCAGTTCATTGGCTCTGTCATTTACGCAGGGTATGCGGGAGGCAGGCATGGTACCCGTAGCCAAACATTTTCCAGGGCACGGTGGTGTCGCAGCCGATTCACACGTCGTCTTACCGGAGGACCATCGACCGTACACCGACTTGATTGAAGACTTAAAGCCATTCCGGAGCCTGATCGACCACGGTCTCCAGGGAATCATGCCGGCGCACGTACGCTACTCCGAGGTGGATCAGCAGATCGCCAGTATGTCCGAATACTGGCTGCAAACCGAGTTACGTGAAAACCTTGGATACAAAGGCAGCATATTCTCAGACGATTTGAGCATGGCTGGTGCGGGTATCGTTGGCGAAGTGCCAGAACGCGTCGTCAAGACAATCGAGGCGGGGTCCGATATGGCATTGATCTGCAACGATCGTGATGCCGTCGTGGCGACGCTAGATGCCAGCAAGGACCTTCGTCAACCGGCGAGCCAAGCGAGACTGATTGCAATGCGGCCTGCCACCGACGCCAAGGATGCATCGCTGGTCGGGACTTCGGCCTGGCAGGGAGCTGTCGATGAGCTAATGGCGGCAGTCGATCGTCCGCCACCCAAACCACCGCCATTGACGCTGGATGGCTGACGGACTACCGATGCGAATCTGATATGGGCCGAATTGCGATCATCGCCGGAACCGGCTTCAGGGCGTTGAATATCCCCGATGCGGCCCAGCCCATTGAAGCCAGCACGCCTTTCGGTCAGCCGTCGGGTCCGATCCTGCGCTGGATGAATCTGGGCCACGAGGTTCTGTTTCTTGCCAGGCATGGCCTGGACGGCTCCGTGCCGCCACATAAGGTGAACTATCGTGCAAATCTTTGGGCCATCCATCAAGCACAAGCGCAATATGTGTTGGCTGTAAATACAGTCGGAGGTATCGCGAGCGATGCCGAACCGGGCATGCTCGTGATCCCTGATCAGTTGGTTGACTACACTTGGGGCCGCCCGCAAACATTTTTCGATGGCGATAAGGATACGCTTACGCACATCGAGTTTACGTTGCCGTATTGCGAGTCTTTTCGTCAACGATTAATCAAGCTCGCCGGAGATCTTAAGCTTCAGTTTCTTGCCTCTGGCACTCATGCCGTTACACAGGGCCCGCGCCTTGAGACTGCTGCGGAGATCAATCGACTAAAGCGGGATGGCTGCGATCTCGTTGGAATGACGGGTATGCCCGAAGCGGCCCTGGCTAGGGAGCTGGAGCTTAGCTATGCGTGCTGTGCCGTAGTCGTCAATCGCGCCGCCGGAACAGGCGACGTCGGGATTTATGCAGAGATCGACCAGTACCTGGATCAGGGTATGGATCAGGTCTCGCGGCTGGTAAGCGGTTTTCTGGAAGCGTTTTAAACCGCTCTTCGCCGCTGGTTTGATGTTCTCCTAACACGCGATCAGGCGGCGCAGTCCCGCGCCACTAAACGCCTTCAGCGCGCTGCAAAGTGACCCGTATCACAGATGGCGCGGCCCTTTGCGCGTAAGATTTATCCGCGGTCGGTATCGCCAAAACGGTCCGGTCACCACCTTTGCGGAGGTCTGATCAAAGCAGGCACATTGCTAGATTAGACATTGATTAATGCAAACAAGTATATGATAGATATAGATATACAGATTCTTGTGCAAGCGCTGGAATTGAACCCCCTCGGGACGATCATCGTCGATGCCCGGGACCCGCAACGACCCATCGTTTATGTCAACCCGGCGTTTGAAACGCTGACTGGCTTCGACTCGGGCGAGTTGCTTGGCCGGGCCTGGCGGGTGCTTGCCTCCGGCTCGAAAGACGACACCGACTGGCCTGATGCAGACCAGTTGCCGGACCTGCCAGTGCCACGGACCACGGCGAAGTTACGCTGTCGCAGTCAGCTGGCGATGAGCGATACGGTAGAAATTGACCTGGCGCCGTTGTACGACAAGCCCGGCAAACCAGCCTATTGGCTGGGAACGGAACAACGGGCGGTGACCAGGGATCCGAACGAGACCGGTAGCCACAGCGAATCGCTACTCAGCGTTATCCGCGATGCTCGAATGCATTTGCGCAAGCTTGAAGGGCGGGATGCGGCTACGGGTATCCTGACACGCCGGGCGTTCGAGGACCTGCTGCAGCGAGATTGGGTGATGGCCCGGCGCGAGCAGCGCGAGCTCGGGATCGTCGTTTTTCGCGTTGACGCATTTCAGGAATACCGTGACATATTCGGGCGTCATGCGGCTGATTCCTGCCTGCGCAAGGTCGCACATGCAATTACCGGGACCCTGCGTCGGGCCGGTGATCTTACAGCGCGTTTTTCGGACGATAGCTTCGTGGTGCTGATTGGCAGCGCCGATACTGAGAAGGCCAACGACCTGGCCGAGCGGGTCGCCTCCAAGGTTCGCAGCCTGGCAATCCACCATCCCCGATCCGCAGTGGCACGGTTTGTCACGGTGTCCTACGGCAGCTCCGCCGAGGTCCCGGCATGGTCTGAATCGTGTTCGCGGTTGATCCAGCGTGCAGAATCCGAACTGGCCAGCCCCTCGTCCAACGAAGGCACTGCAACCGTAAGCTCGGCTTAGCAACGGTTTTACGGCGTTGCGGCAGCGGTCTCCGGCCCGTCTCCTTCTGCAATGACCACTTCGGTGATGGCAGCAATCACACCGAACTGGGGATGGTCAAAATACTGCAGGGTGTCGCCACGAATGCGTCGTGACTGATTTATCCGGTACACGACATTTTCATCGTCCAAAACAAAGCTGAAGCGGCTCCAGAAACCGCTGGCCGAATTGTCCGCCGGGTCATCGGCGTCCCGCATGGTCAAATCAACGTCCAAATGCAGGAACCTCTGTTTGTACAGCGTTAGGGTGCCGGTCAGGACATCCGGGTCCGCGGCGGTAAGCACGAGGTCATATGGGACTGCTTCGGTCTCAGCGCGCGCGGCTTGCAGCCACGCAATATGCAGGACTGGCTCGTAGGCCTCGACTTCATTGAGCGTGTACCAGGTTTCGGTCAGTTTGAATTGCGCCGGTCGTAGCTGTAGAAATTCGGGTGCGGCAGGGACCGGTTCCAGTAGCAGGAATTCTACGGAACTGGCCGCACGGCTTGGTGTATCGCCTGGCGTTGTTGCAACCGGGATTTCGGTGAGTCCGTCGAGATCGAAGTCGGACGGCAGCCCGGGATCCAGAGGAGCGTGGATTTCCTCGCTGGTACGGCTCTGATCGAGATGGCGGAAAATCAGCACTTCCACGTGATACATCGGCACGGCTGGCAGGTCACTTGCTTCCGTTTCCTGCGCCAGCGCGCTGGACGGCACTGACAACGCGCCGAATGCCTGCAAAGCCACAATCAGTGTTCTCCCGACACCTATCGCAAGTTTGCTCATGGCCAGCAGCACCTAGGCTGATTTGGCGGGTAATTCTTCATCGCTTAGATGCTCCGCCAGTCGGTCGATCAATT
>JAUWKW010000254.1 GCA_030614035.1 Chromatiales bacterium
AGGATTTGGCAATTTCGATCTGCGGGATAAAAACCAACGTCCGGGAAGAAACCCAAAAACGGGTGAAGAAATTCCGATTACGGCGCGACGCGTAGTTACGTTTCGTCCTGGACAAAAACTAAAGGCCCGAGTAGAGGCATATGCTGGAACCGGGGAATAACGACGAATTACCGCCAATTCCGGGTAAACGATATTTCACCATCGGTGAAGTAAGTGACCTTTGTGCGGTAAAACCGCACGTGCTTCGTTACTGGGAGCAGGAGTTTCCTCAGTTAAAGCCTGTCAAGCGACGTGGGAACCGGCGCTATTATCAGCGTCAGGACGTCATCGTTATTCGACAGATCAGAAGTCTGCTGTATGACGATGGCTTCACCATTGGCGGCGCGCGTCAAAAGCTAACCGGAGAAGAGGCCAGGTCGGACCTTTCACAGAGCCAGCAAATCATAAAGCAGGTGCGCAAAGAACTGGACGAGATCCTTAAGCTTCTGCGACGGTAGATCTTACTGCGGCATATTGAGTTATCATGATTGCGATTTCTGGGCGGCCGGGGAGTAGCGGCAGCGCAGGGTCTCATCAGAATCAATCGGGGCGTGGCGCAGTCTGGTAGCGCACTTGCATGGGGTGCAAGGGGTCGGAGGTTCGAATCCTCTCGCCCCGACCAAAAACCGCAATCTTTCAAACCGCTGGTCCGCGCGCGATAACCTCAGCCCATTTTGCGTCGATCCGATCGAAAATTTGCGGATCGTGCCTGGTCAATACATGCCGGCTAAACTCGGAGTAGACTTCGGGGCCGCCTTCCTCAGGCAGTTGCCGGGTTGCATCGATCACAATTTTACTGGTTCGCTCTCGTACTGGTGAACTCGGCTCCAGCGGCATCGTCGGCAAGTCTTCAAAGACATGGCTGGCCGGATAAGCCTGCCAGCGCGTGGCGAAGGCCATGAACAGATCGGCGGGATTCCATAAATCCACGTCTTCGTCGACCATCATCACAATCTTGAAGACGGGAATCATCTTCGCCAGCCGTTTGCCGATGTCGAGGGCCTGGCCAGGTTTTTTCTTATTGATGCTGATAAATGTCACGCTGTCCACATAGCGATAGTCAGTGATCTCGGGCATGAAGAGTTTCAAGCCGGCGGTCGTCAGAGCCGCTCCGGGCATCTCGAGCAGGGCGCGGGTTACGCCGGTAAAGTCATTGACGATCCAGGGCCTCTTGCGATGTGTTACTCGGGTAACCGTCATCGGGAAGGCTGTATCATATGCTGCACCAATGTACCCAGTACCTTCGCCGTAGGGACCATTCCGTTCGAACGACTCGAGTGAAACAACGCCCTCGATAATCATTTCCGCGTGCGCTGGAACCGGAAAATCGGTGGTCTCACAGGTGACGACTTCAATGGCTTTGCCACGCAAGCCACCGGCAGTCGCCAGTTCGTCGATCGGTTTCTTACCGTGGCGTTCAGGGATGCGAGCACCGCTGACCAGCCAGATCATCGGATCCTGACCGACCACTAACGCGATGTTTGCGGATTTTTCGCCACGTGCCTTGGCAGCCATTAGCATTGTATAGCCGCTCTGGCCCTCACCACTACCGACAGCTATATGCCTTGGGCCTTTAATCTCGCATCGGTAGGTGCCAATGTTCAGCCCCATTTCGGGGTCGACGGTAAACACGGAGGCGGTATTGATGAAGCGACCACTGTCACCCGGATTATTGCGAAAAAACGGAAAGCGGCGAATATCAATAGCTTCTCCCTCAAGGATGACTTCCTTGCATGGAGCATTTTCGTTCGGCACGAGGACTGGTGGGATGGTTGGATATTCGCCGCCCGATTCATCCAGCAGTCGATCCAGGTATTTTCGTGCGCGCCGAAAAGTGGCCGGCGAATCTCCACTCACCGGCTGAAGGCCGAACGTGATCGCCTCTATGTCGACATGTCGCGCATGATTGGCGATTACCGGCCCCTTGATCCAGCGTCCATCGATCCGCACCTCTTCGAACAAGACGACCGGCGCATGGAACCGGCCATAGTGGTCGACCAGTCGGTACATGAGCGCCGTACCCTCGTATGCATCCTGGTCGATGCGGTTGAATCGCATTAGTAACCCGTTATCCTCCAGTGCCTGTATGTAGTCGCGAAAGCTGGCGAAGGGTGCGATGGTTGCTGGCTCAGCTTTTCGGGTGGTCAAGCTATCGGCTGCCGATGCAGAGTAAGCACCGCTGGCGAGAGCAATGCCGGCGCCGCTTGCCGCCATAAATTCACGGCGGGAAAACGGGATCGTCTCTCTGCTGTTGAACGCTTTGTCGGACATGTTGGGCCTCCGCTCGACTGATATCGAATTTTCAGCCCGCGCTCATTTCCATCATGTGGGTCCGCCTGATGAGAAATGCGGGCTGGCTGCCTGATTTATTAGCCCCACTTGCTGGTTTAGTTTACGGGGTATTTCAGGATCATTGTATTGATATCGAGGGAAAAAAATATCACCTTGAAAGAGTACTATGGCATAGGTTGACGCAAGCGTTAGGTGGTCAGGAGTGGACCCTCCCTTACTTTATGGGGTATTGGCGGATGCTATTCTCGTCATGCATCTGCTATTTGTGAGTTTTGTTGTCTTGGGGTTTGGGCTGATTTTGGTCGGTATCTGGGCGAAATGGAACTGGATTCAAAATCGGCTATTTCGTGTCACTCACCTTATCGCAATCATTTTTGTTGTGGTGCAGGCCTGGTTTGGCCGCATATGTCCGTTGACTGTCTGGGAGAATCAATTACGCCAGATGGCCGGTGAATCGGGTTACTCGCAGACGTTTATCGGGTATTGGCTGCACAAAATCCTGTTTTATCAGGCTGAGCCGTGGGTATTTACGACAATTTATAGTGTCTTCGGATTATTGGTATTGATCTGCTGGTGGGTGAGCTGGCGGCACAGCAAGAATAGTTAGGTAGTCTTACAAAATGCGGGAACGGATCAAGCACACCACAGCCAACGATTATGAC
>JAUWKW010000107.1 GCA_030614035.1 Chromatiales bacterium
CGACACCGTCGGCAGCGGAATGGATCAATTCCGCGGAACAAGGGGAAATCGCGCGGGTCATCGCCCAGTACGGGGAGGAAAGGTCGGCTCGCCGCATTGCGCGCGCGCTATGCGCGGCGCGGAGCAAACAGAAGATCAGCAGCACCTTGCAACTGGCGAACATCGTCGAGCAAGCAGTGCCGCAGCGGCACCCGGGCAAGCATCCGGCCACCCAGACTTTTCAGGCCATCCGTATCTTCATTAATAAGGAGTTGGAGGAATTGCGGCAGTGCCTGGAGCAGTTTCCCGATGCGCTCAAGATCGGCGGTCGCCTGTGTGTCATCAGCTTTCACTCGCTGGAGGACCGCATCGTCAAGCGTTACATGCGCGATCACTCCCGCGTAGATCCAGCGCTGGCAAGCTTGCCGGTCGTGCCGGAGTCTGCCCAGCCGCGCACGCGTCTGGTCACAGGCGCAGTTCACCCCAGCGAGTCCGAGTTGGCAGACAATCCACGGGCACGCAGTGCCGTTATGCGGGTGGTCGAGCGCTTGCGATGAACCAATATCTTCGGATTCATTATGTGTGCATGTTTCTGATCCTGGCAGGGCTGGCTTCAGCCGTCGGTTGCATCTACAGCAAACACCAATCGCGCAAATTGTTCACCGAACTTCAGGCGATGACGGAGGCAAGGGATCGGCTTGAGGTCGAATGGGGACGCCTGCAAATCGAACAGGGCACCTGGTCCACCCACGCGCGCGTCGAACGGCTGGCTCGAGAGCATATGGGTATGCGAACGCCCGTCGCGAGCGAGATTTTGCTGGTGCGCCCGTGACCGGCCCAGTAGCGGAAACGAGGCTCTTGCAACGAAGCATTAACCGGCGCTGCCATCTTGTTGGGGCGCTGCTCGCGTTAGCTGCGGTCATTGTTATCGGCCGGGCCGTCCAACTGCAGGTCTTCAACCAGGCATTTCTGAACGAACAGGCAGCAGCGCGGCACCTGCGCGTTGAACGGCTGTCGGCGCACCGTGGCACGATCACCGATCGAAACGGTGAACCGTTGGCTGTCAGTACACCGGTGGATAGCGTCTGGGTTACACCGCGTGATCTGGTTGCGGCCCCGGATTACATCAGGCCGCTTGCTGTCGCCTTGGGCCTCGATCCCGAATCACTAATAACGCGATTGACGCGTAACGTGGATAAGGAATTCATGTACCTGAAGCGGCATATGAATCCGGCGGACGCTGCCCGTATCGCGCAACAGGGAATACCCGGTGTACGGCTATTGCGCGAATATCGCCGCTACTACCCAGCCGGAGAAGTCACCGGTCATCTGATCGGTTTTACGGATATCGACGATCGTGGCCAGGAAGGCCTGGAACTCGCATTCGACCATCACCTTAGGGGCCAGGCCGGCAGCAAGCGAGTGCTCAAGGATCGCCTCGGTCAGGTGGTTGAAGACATCGAGAGCATTGAGCCGCCGCGGCCCGGACGCAATACGATTGCCAGCATCGATTTGCGCCTGCAATACCTTGCCTATCGCGAAATGAAGGCAGCGGTACACCGCAGCAACGCCGGCTCGGGTTCGGCGGTAATCATCGATGTCGACACCGGTGAGGTGCTGGCGATGGTCAATCAACCATCGTACAACCCGAACGATCGATCACAATTTGCCGCGTATCGGTATCGCAACCGTGCCATCACCGATATCTTTGAGCCGGGTTCCAGTTTCAAGCCATTGATCATCGCAGCTGCGCTGGAAAGCGGCCGGTATCAACCCGACAGCGAAGTGGATACCGCACCGGGATATGTGCGGGTTGGCGCCAAGACCATAGAAGATTCGACCAACCTGGGCCGCATCGATCTCGCCACGGTCCTGGCACGATCCAGTAACGTCGGGGCGACTAAAATCGCGATGTCTCTGGAGCCGGCTACGCTGTGGTCTGTGTTGTCCGGTTTCGGCCTCGGTCGCACCAGTGCCAGCGGGTTCCCTGGCGAATCAGCCGGGTTGCTCAGCCATTATCAGAACTGGCGGCCGATCAGCCAGGCAACGCTGGCTTATGGCTACGGCTTGTCGGTAACGCCGTTGCAATTGGTCCAGGCCTACGCGGTGTTGGCGGCTGGTGGGCTTCAACGTCCGGTTTCTTTACTGGCGGTCAATCAGCCGCCGATAGCGAGACGGGTTGTTCGCAGGGATACGGCTGACGCGTTAATGGCAATGCTTGAGATAGTCGTCAGCCCGAAAGGGACTGGCCAGCGGGCCGCTGTGAGCGGCTACCGGGTGGCGGGAAAAACCGGCACCACGCGCAAATTTGCCGGCGGAGGCTATTCCGAAGACCGTTATACCGCGGTGTTCGCCGGAGTTGTGCCGGCATCGAACCCGCGCCTGGCGGCAGTGATCGTTATCGACGAACCGGGCACCGGCGAGTACTACGGCGGTCACGTGGCAGCACCGGTATTTGCGCAAGTAATGGCTGGCGCGCTGCGGATTCTGGCCATTCCGCCGGATCAAGTGGATGAACTTCGCGACGGGTCAGTGACCGTCGCGGTAAATCGTAAGTAATGGCAGCTCAGACAGCGCCAGATGAAATGGAACTGCGGATGTTGATGAAGGGAATGAATGTCGAAGCCCCCGATCTGACCGTCACGGATATTACGGCGTATAGCGGCCAATCAGTTCCCGGTGGGTTGTTCCTGGCCTATGCCGGCGATCGGCATCACGGGTTGGAATTTATCGACGAGGCGGTGGCGGCAAACGTCGCTGCAGTAGCCTGGGAGCCGTCGCCCCAAGTGGCCCCGCCGGAGTTGCCGGATACGGTTGTGGGAATGGCGGTACCGGACTTGCGGGAGCACATCGGCACGATCGCCGATCGATTTTTTGACCGGCCATCTGCAGCGCTGAAGGTTACCGGAATCACCGGGACCAACGGCAAAACCACGACCGCCTGGTTGGTGGCCGAAGCGCTGAACCGCCTCGGTCGCAAGGGCGCGTATTTGGGAACGCTGGGATACGGTATCGCACCAAAGCTGACGCCGAGCGCCCTGACGACACCGGCGTGCATTGCGGTGCATCGTCGCCTGCGCGCAATGGTCGACGCCGGTGCCACCGACGCCATCATGGAGGTGTCTTCACACGGTCTGGACCAGGGCCGCGTCGATGGTGTCCGAGTTTGCACCGCGGTACTGACCAATATGAGCCGCGATCATCTCGATTATCACGGCACGCTCAAGGCCTATCGCGAAGCCAAAGCCCGGTTATTTTTGGAGACCGGCATTGAAACGGCCGTGCTTAACGTTGGCGATGCGTTTGGTCAGGCTTTGTTAGGCCGGCTGCCCGCCAGCGTTAGAACAGTCACCGTTTCTGTCGCGAATGAATCGAAAGCATCAGACCTGACGGCGGCATTGCTCGAATCCGGACCGGATGGTCTAAGGCTTGCCTTGTCCGGCAAGTTCGGACAGGCAGAACTGAAAAGCCCGTTGTGGGGGCGCTTCAATGTGGAGAATATCGTTGTCGCAATCGGGATTCTGCTGGCGCAGGAGTTTTCACTGGCACAGGCGGTTTCTGCGCTGACCGGATGCGTGGCGCCACCCGGCCGCATGCAAATCGTCGAACAGGCTCCTGGTCAGCCCACGGTGGTCGTCGACTTTGCTCATACGCCCGACGCGTTAAACAAGGCTCTGGAAGCTGTCAAAGAGCATTGCCGCGGGCAGGTCTGGTGTGTGTTCGGTTGCGGTGGCAATCGTGACCAGGGGAAACGCAGCAACATGGGCGCTGTAGCTGTCGCGATGGCGGATCGCACCATCGTTACCGACGACAATCCACGCGATGAAGATCCGGGCGCAATTATCCGCGAGATAGTAGCCGGCGCCGGCAACGCGCTAGCAGTCGATGTCGTCCAGGATCGGGGCGCTGCAATACACGCGGCCGTGGAGATGGCGGCAGCGGACGATGTCGTGTTGATCGCAGGAAAGGGCAGCGAAACGGTACAAATCACGGGCAGCCAGAACGTTGAGTTTTCCGATCTGCTGGTGGCGCGCGCGGCGCTGGGTTTAGCTGAATGAGCATGGGAACACTGGCGATGGTTGCAACTGAGGTGGGTGGACAGCTGATTGGGGCCGATCGGGCGTTTGAATCTGTCAGCACGGATACCCGGTCACTGTCTCCGGGCCAGCTGTTTTTTGCGTTGCGAGGTGAGCAATACGACGCGACGCAATTCGTTGCCGAAGCTCAAAGTCGCGGGGCGGCGGGCGTTGTCGTTGAGCAGCAATGCGATTGTGAACTGCCACAGGTGCAGGTGCCGGACACCCGGCAGGCTTTGGGTGTATTCGCACGCGCGTGGCGAAACGGATTCAAGTTGCCGGTTATTGCGGTCACGGGCAGCAACGGCAAGACCACGGTGAAGGAAATGATCGCGGCGATCATGCGGGCCGAGCATGCCGATGCCGACGACTCGATACTGGCCACGCAGGGTAACCTGAACAATGACATCGGCCTACCACTGACGGTCCTGGAGTTGCGCGAGCATCACCGTGCGGCTGTGCTGGAAATGGGTGCGAACCATCCGGGGGAAATTGCGGCGCTGGCGAAGATAGCGGCTCCCGAGATCGGCGTTATCACGAATGCCGCCCCGGCACATCTGGAGGGATTTGGCAGCATCGCCGACGTCGCGGCAACCAAAGGCGAATTGCTCGATGAGCTACCGGAGAGCGGCACCGCCGTGTTGAATTGTGACGATACGTTCTTTGACTATTGGGACGAACGCCGACAATCGCGAAACCGCAGCAGCTTCGGGTTGGCTGCGACGGCTGACTATCGTGCAGAAAACATCTCCGAACACATGGAGGCCGGTGAGCCAACGCTTAAGTTCACTCTGCATTACCCCGGTGGCGAGATTGATTTATGCATCGGGATTGCCGGGCGTCACAACGTAGAAAACGTGCTGGCCGCCGCCGCAGCGGCGCAGTCCGCAGGCGCGTCCATAGGCGCGATCGCTGACGGCCTCAAAGCCGTGGTAAACGTCGCCGGTCGTTTGCGGCCACTTAAGGTCGGCAGCGGCATCACGATCTACGACGATAGCTACAACGCGAATCCGGCTTCTGTCGGTGCCGCGATCGCTTTTCTTGCCGGCATGGCCTCGCCCCGATGGCTGGTACTGGGTGATATGGGTGAACTCGGCGATACCGGCGAAGCCTTGCACCGTGAAATCGGGACCGCGGCCAGCGAGGTCGGTATCGATCGCTTGTTCTGCGTTGGTGCACTCAGTAAAGCCACGGCGGAAGCATTCGGACCCGATGCGGAATGGCACGAAACGCTCGATGATCTTTGGGCATCGCTGCAAAAGCAGTTGCCAGCTCACCTGAGCATTTTGATCAAAGGGTCGAGGTTCATGGGCCTGGACCGGCTGGTTGCCGATGTTGTTGCATTTGGTCGCCAAGCGGATTCCGAGGGTTAGTTGCATGTTGTTATACCTGTTCGAATCCCTGACTGATCTGTTCTCCGGATTCAACGTTTTTACTTACATCACGATGCGCGCCATCCTCAGCGCGCTGACCGCCTTGCTGATCTGTTTTCTGCTCGGTCCGACAGTCATACGCCGACTCAGTGTCCGCCAGATTGGTCAAACGATCCGCGCTGACGGGCCGGAAACTCATTTGCCCAAGGCCGGTACTCCAACGATGGGCGGCGCGCTGATTTTGCTGGCCATTGTTTGCAGCACTTTGCTGTGGGCGGATTTAAGCAGCCGATACGGCTGGATCGTGCTTGCCTCGACAATCGCTTTCGGCCTGATTGGTTTTGTTGACGACTACCGAAAGCTCGTTATGAA
>JAUWKW010000077.1 GCA_030614035.1 Chromatiales bacterium
GCCGCCCCGGATAACACCGGGTGGGTAATGTAAGCGACGACTCTGGTGGCTCCCTGTTCTTGTAAAACCTGTGCCGCCTGGCACAGCGTGCCGGCAGTGTCGACCATGTCGTCGATCATGACACAGTGCTTACCGCTGACCTCGCCGATGATATTCATAACCTTGGATTCGTTCGCCCGCGGGCGCCGTTTATCGATGATCGCGAGATCCGCATCGTCGAGCCGCTTTGCCAATGCCCGGGCGCGTATCACGCCACCGACATCCGGTGAAACCACGACCATGTCGTTAGAGGATTCTTTTTTCCAGGCATCGCCCAACAACACCGGCGATGCGTAGACGTTATCTACCGGGATCGAAAAAAAGCCCTGAATCTGGTCTGCATGCAAGTCTACCGTCAGCAACCTGTCTATGCCGGCGCCCGAGATCATGCCTGCGACCAGTCGCGCGGTGATTGGCACGCGTGCCGCACGCGGTCGGCGGTCCTGGCGCGCATAGCCGAAATACGGCATCACCGCGGTAATCCGCGTTGCCGAGGCGCGGCGGCAGGCATCGGCCATGACCAGCAGTTCCATCAGGTTGTCGTTGACTGGTGGGCAAGTCGACTGGATGATGAATATATCCCGGCCCCGGATGTTCTCCAGGATCTCGATGTTGACTTCGCCGTCACTGAAGCGGCCCACCTGGATTTTGGCCAGGGGCAAAGTCAGGTGACGCGCAATCCGGTGCGCGAGTTCCGGGTTGGCATTCCCGGAAAAAATCGCCACGTTCGGCAACACAAGTTCGGATTCAGCGTTCACTGCCTGCATCTTCGTTCACATGCTTGTCTGGCTGGGGTGGCAGGATTCGAACCTGCGGTACACGGGATCAAAACCCGATGCCTTACCACTTGGCTACACCCCAGTAGTCAAAACGTCAGCCCAAAGCAGCGGGCTTGCCGGGATATCGCACCAATCCGGGCCAGGCGCGGGGTATTGTGCGGGGGGGTGTGGGGACTGTCAAACCTCGGCGGCGACGCACGGTCTGCCGCTACGTTCTTAAAGGTCCCAGCTATCGATCACGAGACGCAGTCGGGCATTTGCCTTTTCCATCGCCATCTTGCCCGGCAACAAAAAATCCCCCGCCTCGACAAACCGCTGGTATGACACCGTCCAGCCGTTCTGCTCCAATCCGGATAGCCGCCCGTCCGCATCGAAGTGTTCGTGACCCTGATACCGCGGGTCCAGCGTCCCCAGTAACCAGTAGCGCGTGCTTGAAGCCGGAAACCACCAGCCCAGTTGATCGTACAGGAACTGTTCGGCCGCATCGGGGCCCGAATAACTCAGTTGCTGCTCGCCCGCGCCGTCGATGACCGTCACGGATCCCGGTTCCCACAAAATCTGGTAAGCACCCGCACCAAACGGGCCGCTGAGCTGGATCGTCGACTGCTCGCCCTCTTGCTGCCAGCTCAGGTTTCCATTCTCGCCACGGGACTCGTAGCGCACGGCAATCCGGCCCCTGAATCGCCATGATGAGAGCCCCAGCAAGCGGTCCTGTCGCTCCTGCCAGTCGCCCGACGGCGCCGGCGCCGGCCGCATAGCCGTGCACGCACTGAGCCCGATCAGCACCGCCAGGATACAGGCGCATCGTTTCATGGGTTGAACCGCAGCACCGTTTCGTTCAGCACGGGGCTGTCCGGGTGTTCCTGCAGTGCCTGGCCCCAGATTAGTCCGGCGGCTTCCAGGTCTCCGTGCGCCCACAGCACCTCGCCGAGATGAGCCGAAATTTCCGGGTCCGGCATCAATTCGTGTGCCCGCTCGAGATACGTCAGCGCATCCGGCAGGCGGCCCCGCCGGTACTGCACCCAGCCCATGCTATCGATTATGGCCGCGTTATCGGGATCCAGCTCCAACGCACGCTTGATGTAGCGATGGGCTTCCCGGTAACGCCTGGTGCGATTGGCCAGCGTGTAGCCGAGCGCGTTCAACGCCAGCGCACTGTCCGGCGCAATGTCCACGGCACGTCGAAAGTCGTCGATCGCATCGTCCAGATCGCCGTCAGTCTCGAACAAAGAACCGCGCGCAAGCAGCAATGACTCGGTATTGGGTTTATATAGAAGGGCCCGGTCATATACCTCCAGCGCTTCTGCCGACCGGTCCATCGAAACCAGCAGCCGAGCCTCGGCCGGCATTATCTCGAAAGCGTGTTTGGGATAAAGCTCGGCAAACTGCCGCAGATGAATCAGCCCGGTTTCGGGATCCCCCAGTAACGTGTAGGCCTGGCTGATGCTCAACTGCGCCGGAACCAGGAAGCGGCCCGATACAATCCGTGCATGCAGTCGAGCGGACTGCATGTAGCGCTGCCGTTCAAACGCGATCCGGCCCAGGTAATAGAAGCTTTCATTGATATTGAAACCTGCCGACAGCAACTGGCTGTAATTTCGCCATGCGGCGTCCAGCTCCCCGGCCTGCAGGTTGATGATTCCGCGCGTGCGGAGAATTTCCGGTTGGTCTCCATATTGCCCAGCCAAGCCATCCAGTCGTTCGATTGCCTCCACGGTTTCTCCGGCCGCTGCCAACAGGCGCACATATTCCAGTTCAAGCTCGAGCGATGGGACACGCTCCAGCAGTTCGTTAATCAGATCCAGCGCCGCAGCCGTCTCGCCGGACAACAACAGCGCCCTGGCCACAGCCACCTGAGCCTGGTTCCAGTCGGGGGCGAGATCGAACGCCCGCGATGCGCTCTCGAGCGCAAACTCGGCATCAGCCGCCTGCATTGCCGTGTTGGCCAGGGCCAGCCACGCACCGGGGGCGCTCGAATTGGCTTCGGTGAAACGTTCCACCAATACCAGCGCACGCCGGGGTTTCCCTTCGCCAGCCAAATCACCGGCGAGAGTCAGATAGTCCGCATCAACGCGTTCCACTTCCGGCCCGAGTGCAAGGTCATATTGGCGGTAAGCTCGATCGAGATCGTTGAAACGAAAATACAGGCGTCCGAGATAACTGTGAGTGATCGGGTTTTCCGGGTCCAGCTCTTGCCACCGGTTGGCACTGTTCAGCGCATACGTATCAAAGCCGTAATTGAACGCAAATTCCGTTGACCGACGCGCCAGTTCCGGATCAGTCGATTCTTCCGCCGCACGCAGATACTCTCGTGCGGCGATCAGAAACTCAGACCGTTCCAGTGCGATTTCAGCCATCAGCAAGTGATAGCTTGCATCGGGTTCATAGTTGGCGCTCTGACGCGACCCCGTATTGCCGGCACAGCCCCACAACAGCATCAACGTCAGCGCCAACGGAATGCCGCGAGCTTGAAATCTTGTGTCGAATATTCTGTTCATTTGGCCGGGCCACAGCCATGCGTCACCGTCCGTGGCCCGGCTACCATAGCAGATGCTGCGCTAATTCCGGCAATCGTCGGGCAGGAGACGAAATCAAGTTAAACTGTATTGCCAGCGCCGGTAGTCCGCCTCTGAATCAGAGCATCAGTCAGTGAAACAATCCATCGTCGAAAAACTGCAACGTCTGGTTGCGCGGCAAGAAAAGATCGGCAGCATGCTGTCGGATCCGGAAGTGATAGCCGATCAGGACAAGTTTCGCGATCTGTCGCGGGAATACTCCCGCCTGGAGCCGGTAGCGAAGTTGTTCACCAGCTACCAGAAAGCCGAGGCGGAACTTGGCGCAGCGCGGGAAATGCTCGATGACAGCGATGCCGAGATTCGGCAGCTCGGCGAGGAAGAAGCGGTAGCGGTCGAGGCCCAGCTCGTCGAGCTCGAACTCGAGGTAAAAAAACACCTGATACCGCAAGATCCGCACGATGACAGCAATATTTTTCTCGAAATTCGGGCGGGTACCGGCGGCGACGAAGCAGCGCTGTTTGCGGGAGACTTGTTTCGCATGTATATGCGCTATTCCGAGCAGCAAAACTGGAAAACCGAAGTGCTCAGCCAGCATGAAGGCGAGCACGGCGGCTACAAGGAAGTCATCAGCAAGATCGACGGTCGTGGCGCCTACTCGCGGCTGAAATTCGAGTCCGGTGCACACCGGGTGCAACGGGTACCGGAAACCGAGTCCCAGGGGAGAATTCATACCTCGGCCTGCACCGTTGCAGTGCTGCCAGAAGCCGAATCCATTGACGAAATAGAGGTCAACTCGGCAGACGTCCGGGTGGATACCTACCGAGCTTCCGGTGCCGGCGGCCAGCATGTGAACAAAACGGATTCCGCCGTGCGGCTTACGCACCTGCCCAGTGGCATCGTGGTCGAGTGCCAGGACGAAAGATCGCAGCATAAAAACCGCGCCAGGGCGATGTCCCTGCTGCAGGCCAAACTGCTCGATGTAGAGCAGCAGAAGCAAATATCCGAGCAAGCCGAGCAGCGGCGCAACCTGGTTGGCAGCGGAGATCGTTCGCAGCGTATACGAACTTACAACTTTCCCCAGGGCCGGGTCACAGATCACCGCATTAACCTGACGCTCTACAAGCTGGAAGCGATTTTGCAAGGCGGGATCGACACGATCATTGAGCCATTGATTAGCGAACACCAGACCGACCAGATGGCCACACTGGAAAACTAAACAACATGAATCATCCAGGATTCGATTCGCTGACGGACTGCATCGGCAACACGCCGCTAATGCGTCTAAATCATGCCTCGGACGAACCCCGGTGCGAGATTCTCGGCAAAGCCGAGTTCATGAATCCCGGCGGATCGGTCAAAGACCGGGCAGCGCTTGGGATTGTGCGGGACGCTGAAAGAAGTGGCCTGCTCAAACCCGGTGGTATCGTCGTTGAGGGTACGGCTGGCAATACCGGCATAGGGCTCGCGGTTGTCGGCAATTCCCTGGGCTACGAAACCGTGATCGTCATGCCCGACAACCAAAGCAAAGATAAAATCGACACGCTGAAATCGTACGGGGCTGATGTGCGGCTGGTGCCGGCCGTACCCCTGAAAGACCCCAATCATTTCATCCACCAGTCCGAAAGACTGGCCGAGGAACTCAACGAATCGTCACAACACGGGGCTGTTTGGGCAAACCAGTTCAATAACACCGCCAATCGTGACTTCCATGCAGCAACGACCGGGCCGGAAATCTGGGAACAAACGCAGGGTAGTGTTGATGCCTTCATCTGTTCAGTTGGCACCGGGGGAACGCTGGCAGGCGTTGCCCAGGCGCTGAAAGCCCGTCGACCGGACATCACGATCGGGTTGGCGGACCCGACCGGTTCAGCACTCTATAACTATTACAAAAACGGTGAACTGAAGATCGAGGGCAGCTCGATCAGCGAAGGAATTGGCAATTCGCGAATCACCGACAATCTCGAAGGCACGCCGATCGACGTCCCGTACCAGATTCCGGACCAGGAATCGGTCCCGCTGGTCTACGACATGATCCGCCATGAGGGACTGTCGCTCGGCGGGTCCAGCGGAGTCAATGTTGCCGGCGCCATCCGCCTGGCCAGGGAACTCGGTCCCGGGCATGTCATTGTTACACTGTTATGCGACTCCGCGATGCGTTACCGCCAGCGATTGTTCAACCGCGAGTATCTGGCTGAACACGGACTTGAGTTGCCGGACTGGCTGAACCTGGACGACTGATCAGGCAGCTACGGCGCCAGAGCTTGCTCCAGGTCGCCAATCAGGTCATCGACGTGTTCGATGCCAAGCGATAAACGAATCAGGTTGTCGTTTATGCCCAGTTCCCTGCGCTGCTCAGCCAGTATGTTCGAATGGCTCATCGTTGCCGGATGTCCAACCAGGCTTTCCACGCCGCCCAGACTTTCCGCCATCGTGAACACTTGCAGCTTTTCCAGGACGTCGCCGACCGCGGTCAGATCGCCATCCAGCTGAAAGCTGACCACTCCGCCAAAGCCGTCCATCTGGCTGCGCGCCAACGCATGTTGTGGGTGGCTGGACAGACCGGGATACCTGACGAGCTGCACGCGCTCATGCATTTCCAGCCACGCCGCGACGGCTTGCGCGTTGGTTTCATGGCGCTCCATGCGTAAGGCCAGCGTTTTAATCCCCCGCAGCACGAGATAGGCGTCGAAAGGCCCCGCCACACCGCCGACACCACTGGTGATGGCCGCGATTCGCTGACCCAGCTCCGGGTCAGCAACGACGTTGATGCCGCCGAGGGCATCGGAATGGCCACCCAGGTACTTGGTCGATGAGTGCATGACGATGTCGCAATCCCGTTCCAGCGGCCGCTGGAGAATCGGGCTGGCAAAGGTATTGTCGACGCAGACGAGCACATCGTGACGGTGCGCAAGCTCCGCTATGGCCGCCAGATCCACGACGTCCAGCAATGGGTTGGTCGGCGTTTCCAGCCAGATCAGCCGAGTTTCCGGGCGCAGCAGCGACTCGACTTGCTGCAAATCGAAAAAATCGACGAACGTAAAATCCAGTCCGGCCGAGTGGCGCCGAATCTGGTTGAACAGCCGCAACGTACCGCCGTAGATTCCCTGTTGGGTGATCACGTGGCTGCCGGCTTCCAGTAACTCCAGCACTGCCGCTGTTGCCGCCATTCCCGACGCGTAGGCAAATCCGCGCACGCCACCCTCAAGTTCTGCGATACAGCGCTCGAGTGCCGCGCGGGTTGGGTTTCCGCCGCGCGAATAGGCATATTCGCCAGCCTGGCCGAACGCCTCGTGCTCGAACGTCGTACTCGTATAGATCGGCGGCATGACTGCGCCGGTCGCCGGGGCGGTTGTCTGCCCGGCATGAATGCACAGTGTTTCGAGTTTTTTCCCGGAATTGCTCATCGCGCTCGTTGATCGTTGACCCCGGTCCCGGCAGACCCGCCACTCGGTTTGCCTCCCACCACAGGATAGACCGGAAAACCCGCTAAATGCGGTCTACTATAGCGCCTGAACCTGGGACACAAAAGAGCCGCGGGCAAATGCCGCGGAAAACTGATCCTGTAACGATTCGCGAACTGCTGCGCCAAGGCCGC
>JAUWKW010000197.1 GCA_030614035.1 Chromatiales bacterium
AGCGCACGCGGATGGTGCTGATTGAAAAAGGCATCGAATTCGCACTGACGGAGATCAATCTCAGCAAGAAACCGGAAGGTTGGGAGAAGATTTCGCCGTACGGCAAGGTACCACTGCTTCGACACGACGGCGCGACGATATACGAATCAGCGATCATCAACGAATACCTAGACGAAACATTTCCCGATCCGCCACTGATGCCGGCGGATCCGGTTGGCCGGGCGCAAGTGCGGATCTGGATCGACTACTGCACGAACCGCTACCTGCCAGCGGTTCACCAGCTCAGAATAAATCATGATGACCCGGCAAAGTTGCAGCAGAGCCTTGAAAAACTGAAAGAATTGTTTCTGTTCATGGAACACGAGGGCTTGCGAAAACTGAGCCCGGGGCCTTACTGGATGGGCGAACGGCCTACCCTGGTTGATTTTCATTTCATGGCATTTCTCGTGCGCTTCCCGTGCTATGAGGAAGTCTTAGGCGCAGAAATCCCGGCAGAATGCACGCGGTTCCGGGCCTGGTTGGCGGCGATGCGCGAGCGACCGAGCGTCCAAGACACCACTCTGGACCTCGACCAATACCTTGCGGCCTTCCGCAAACGCCTGAAATCAGCCTAAAACGGGTTGCTGGCAGCTTCAACGCTTGCGGGGGTCCCGGCCACCGGATCCGCTGCCCGCCGCAGCTGTGGAACCGTGATGCATCTCACTGTTGGACAGAGCCAAAGAATCTAGGCTGGCGCAACAGGTTCAACCCCTGAACCCAAGCGAGATATTGGTCTGTCCTCATGCCTGTTAGCCCTATCGTCGTGTCCGCACTGATCGCCGGCCCGCTGGCTTTTATCTTCGGCTGGCTGATCTGCAAGGCATACTTCAGCTGGGATGGTCACCAACCCAGCTCTCGGACTCGCAAGAAAGGGACCAAGCGGGACAAGTTCAGCATGACTGGAAAGGTGCGTGCGCTGGAATCTGCCGTCCTCGAACATGCGGCCATCGAAAAGGCGACCCGCAGGCGCGTGGTGGGACTTAAGGCAAGGCTATCGGAAAAAGACGAAGCGGTCGCTGGCATCCAAGAGGAACTGATCGGCCTGAAACGCGATCTGGCCGGCCGTGATCAGACGATCGAAAGTCTCCGCCGCAGCGGCAACAGTTCCGAGGCAACGCACAGTGATGTCGAGAGCGAACTGATTGTCTTGCGCGCCGAACGTGACGAATTTCTGTCACAGATCAAGCACCTGGAAATACGTTTGGAGAATCTCGACTCGGACGACATGCATGAACCGGTTGCTGAGTTCGACGATGGAGATACATCGCAGGAGGAACTGCAAGAAGCACGCGGAATGCTGTCGAGACGCAATGGCGAGATTTTTGATTTACGCCAAGGCTTGCACGAGCGCGACGATCGAATCAAACAACTCAAGCACAAACTGAAGGAATGGGACGAGCGAGTCAAACCGCTGTCAGAGCAATTCCGGCAGCAGCGCAATGTGATCGAGGAACTTCGCGAACAGCTAAAGGCAGCGACTGAACCCCCGCCGGCCGAACGCCGGCCCAGCCAGGAACCTATTGATGATCTGCAGCTGATCTGCGGGATTGGCCCGACTCTACAGCGCAAGCTGCATGAACAAAAAATTGCCCGCTTCCAGCAGCTTGCTGAGCTGTCAGAAACCGAGTTGATGCAACTAGCTGATGCGATTGGCGTCGGAATCGGTCGCGTGCAGCGGGATGAATGGGTTCGCCAAGCCAAACAATTGCAAGATCAGAAATACCGTCGAAGCGCCTGATCGCGCTTCGGCACTCGTACGGCTGCGGCTATACCTCGAATACCGACCCTGCCGGTACGGATCCATCGGTGCGCCGGTCGATCTCCTTCTTGGTTTCCGAGTACTGGCTCCGGTTGTCGGACAAGCCGACCCAGGTTTTGGGCGACTCCAGGTACTTCGGATGATACTTTTCCGTGTACGCAAGAATATCAGCAGGCAGTTCAGCCGCCCCGCCGAGCAATTTGTAAGCGTGGCTGTGAAAAACCATCGATCCGGGCCGGTCACCCATCTCCATGAACGGTAACCACTGCGACATGCGGCCCCATGAAGTGACGCACGACGCGGACGTCACAGCCGGATCCAGGACTTCGCTGAGACGACCGCTTATGCCCCACAGTTCGGCTGACTGGTACATGTCGTGAGCGGAATGCACGGGGTAGTCGGCCCTTGGCATTAATGACTCCTGGAACTTGAAAAAGCTGACCCGGAATACAAGATCGTCGCCGTAAATTTCATATGGGCGGGGAAACGCAAACGGCCCACCTTCGGTGGTATAGAAACGGTTGACCGGATCATTGAGAATATGCAGGACCTCGACCCGCTGCCCGGTAAACGGATTATCCCATTCGGAAATTACTTCGCCACTGACCGGGTCCATGTAATACAGCAACTCACGGTGGTAGAAACGCCAGCCGTCATCGACTCGCTCAACGTGACTGGCACCGATCCCGTAGCTCTTGAACAATAGCGTGTTGCCGACCCCCGGGACCCAGGACCATACGGTTCCCGGAAATCCGCCTATGACATCTTTGCCGGATAAATCAGCCTGGAGTTTGATCAACGCTTTCAGGTTGTCTTCCGGATCATCGAGATCCAGCGCCATGGCCGTCTCGGCCTTGCTCGTGCCGGCCTGCAGCCCAGCCGCCAGCCCCGCTGCACCCCCCACGCCGGCCAGTACAGCCCTGCGGGTCAAGCCGCCCTGCGGCACACGGTTCGCATTTGCCTTTGCCATTCCCCTGCTCCTCATCTAAGACTTACGTCAACTATCGTTCTGTGGCCGGGCTGCCGCAGCTAAATCCACCTGAACATTGCGCGGCACTATCCCGTAATGATCGAATTCCATCGTGTAGGCGCCCTCGCCTCCGGTCAGTGATTTTAGTGTCGTCTGATAATCACCTAACTCGGCGACCGGTACCTCGGCAGAAATCTTTATCTGATTGCCACTCAACGAATCGTTGCCGCTGATGCGCCCGCGTACACCCGACAAGTGTCCGGTAACATCGCCGACACAATCACCCGGAGCGGTAACCTCAACCCGCGCGATTGGCTCCAGTACGATGGGTTTGGCTTTGTCGATGGCATCCAGAAACGCTTTCTTACCGGCTGCCACGAATGCGACTTCCTTCGAATCGACTGGATGGTACTTGCCGTCATAGACAATCACGCGAACATCCTGCAGCGGATACCCCGCCACCGCGCCCTCGTTCAGGACCTGTCGCACCCCTTTTTCGACGGCCGGTATGAACTGACTCGGTATCGACCCGCCGACCACCTTATTGACGAACTCAAAGCCGGAGTCCCGGCTCAGCGGCTCGACCTTCAGATACACCTCGCCGAATTGTCCTGCCCCGCCCGTCTGCTTCTTGTGGCGGCAATGGCCTTCAGCCGGCCGGGTAACCGTCTCACGGTAGGCAATCTTTGGTAGGTGGGTGTTGACCTCGACATTGAATTCCTCCCGCATTCGCTCCAGCACCAGGCGCAGATGCAGCTCACCCATACCGCGTAAAACCGTCTCATTCGATTGAGCATTGAACTCGATCCTGAGACTTGGATCCTCCGCTGCAAGTTTGTGCAAAGCATCCGAGAGTTTTATCTCGTCCCCGCGCCGCGTCAACTCCAGTGCGACGCCGTGCATCGGCGGCGGCAAAGTCAATGAACGCAAATGAAACTGAT
>JAUWKW010000088.1 GCA_030614035.1 Chromatiales bacterium
TCCAGTTCCCTGGCCATCTCCGCATAGACGTCTTTGGCTTTTTTATTGTCGGCCGGTGGCAGAACCACCTGCAGGTCCACATAGAAATCTCCGGGCATTTTGCCCGGCAGTCCCCGTCCTTTCAGTCGCAACTTACTGCCGTTACGTGAGTTCGCCGGAACTTTCAGTTCCACGGTACCCGACGGCGTTGGCACTTTGACAGTAGCACCCAGTGCCGCTTCCCACGGAGCAACTGGCAGACGCATATAGATATCCGAGGCGTCAATCTCGTACAGGCGGTGTGGCTTGAACTCGACCTCGAGGTAAAGGTCACCGGATTCACCCCCGCCCATGCCCGCCCCACCCTGGCCACCCAGCCGGATGCTCTGGCCCGGCCGGATGCCCTTGGGGATACCGACGTTCAGCGTGCGCTCGCGCGCGGTCAAATGACCGTCTTTGGTCAGTTCCGGGACACGCAATGAGATCGATCGAGTTGCGCCGGCATAGGAGTCCTCGACATCGACGAGGATTTTTGCGTGATGATCCTCCCCTCGACCGCGAAACCCGGCTCGCCCTGCACGCTCACCTCCGTGAAAATGTCCGCCAAACAGATTCTCGAAAAAATCACTGAACCCGGCCTGATCGGCCTGGGAAAAATCAGCGCCGCTGAATTCGAAACCGGCGTCCCAACCCGGCGGCGGCTGAAAATCCTGCCCAGTCTTCCAGTTCTCTCCGAGCTGATTGTAGGCCGTACGTTTTTCCGGGTCTTTCAATACTTCGTATGCTTCACCGACTTCCTTAAATTTTTCTTCGGCGTCTGACTCGTCACTGACATCGGGGTGATATTTGCGGGCAAGTGTGCGATACGCTTTTCTAATGTCGTCTTGAGTCGCATCGCGATGGATACCGAGAACCTCGTAATAATCCCTGAATTCCATCGACGCTACCGCTTGCTTACTCGCCGCTGTCGTTTACACCAGCGCGCGCCACGAAGCGCCATGCACTGGTGTTTACGTATTGTTCTGCCTGGCCATTCGGCGCCAGCATCGCACTGTGCGTGCGTTTCGTCATGGAGCTCCTTATTGTTTTTCTCGCCCCGGAAGCTGGACCCGGCGTCTAGGTCGGGCGTACCTGACCGGCCCCGTGAACCAGGTATTTGTAACTGGTTAACTGTTCGGCGCCCACCGGTCCGCGCGCATGAATCCGCCCGGTGGCGATGCCGATTTCGGCCCCCATACCGAATTCACCGCCGTCGGCAAATTGTGTTGACGCATTGTGCAGCAATATCGCACTGTCCAGGTCATGGAAAAACTGCTCCACGGCCTGCTGATCCTCGGCAATGATCGCTTCGGTGTGTCCGGAACCGTAGTGGATGATGTGCTCGATCGCCTCATCGATGCCGCCGACGGTACGAATCGCCAGGATCGCATCGAGGTATTCAGTCGTCCAGTCCGACAGATCGGCTGGCGTCACCCGGGAATCGCGCGCACAAACGTCTGCGTCACCGCGCAGCTCGCAACCGGCCTCAGTCAGCGCGTTCGCGATCGGAGGCAGATGACTGTCGAGAACCTCCCGATCGATTAACAGTGTTTCCGCCGCTCCGCAGATGCCGGTGCGGCGCATTTTCGCGTTCAAGACAACGTCGCGGGCCATGTCCGGGTCGGCCGAACGGTGCACGTAAACGTGGCAAATCCCTTCGAGGTGACCAATAACCGGGACGCGTGCGTCTGCCTGAACGCGCGCAATGAGGTTCTTGCCGCCACGAGGCACAATCACGTCGACGTATTGCTGCATTTCGGATAAAAGGAAACCGACGGCATCACGGCTGGTGGTTGGCACCATCTGGATTGACGCCTCGGGCAAGCCCTCCTCCGTCAATCCCTGCACCAGGCATTCGTAAATCACCGTGCTCGAATGAAAACTTTCCGAACCGCCGCGAAGAATCACGGCATTACCGGATTTCAGACACAAGGCACCGGCATCGGCCGTGACATTGGGCCGGCTTTCATAAATGATCCCGATGACACCGAGCGGCACTCGCACCCGCTGTATTCGCAAACCATTCGGCCGGGTCCATTCGTCCATGACCTGCCCAATCGGATCCGGCAACTCGGCAACATGCACGACGCTCGCGGCCATGTCGCGAATTCGACCCGAGTCCAGTCGCAGCCGATCTAGCATCGCGGCCGACAGGCCTTTCTCACGCGCCGTCGACATATCTCGAGCGTTGGCAGCTACGATCTTGTCTTCGTTCTCGAGAATATGCCGGGCCGCTGCATTCAGCGCACGGATTTTCTGCTCCTGGCTGACGCGGGCGAGTTCTGCTGCAGCCCGCCGCGCCCGTTCACCGAGCTCACGCATCAGTTCCGGGAGGTTCTGTTCAGCCTGTTTGCTAGCTGCACTCATCGTCTGATCGTCGTCTAACTATCCAGCAGCACCAGGTTATCCCGGTGAATCATTTCGTCGCGCCCACGATACCCCAGTAGACGCTCGATATCCTGACTGCGTTGACCCAGTATGACCTGCGCGTCGTCGCTGCCGTAGGCCGCCAGACCACGGCCGAGTTCGTGGCCGTTGCTTCCCTTGATACTGACGGCATCGCCTCGGCTAAACCGGCCATCAACTGCCACTACGCCGACCGGCAGAAGACTTTTGCCCTCGCTCAGCGCGCGCTCGGCGCCTGCGTCAATAGTCAGCACGCCCCGCGTTGTCAGTGAGCCGGCGATCCATTGTTTGCGGGCCGCCAGCGGTGTCTTTTTCGGCAAAAACCAGGTGCATGGTCCACCATTCTCAACGGCGAGCAGTGGAGCGAGCTGCAGGCCATTGGCAATCACCGTGGCACAACCGGCGGACATGCATATGCGTGCCGCGGCTAACTTGGTTGCCATGCCGCCGGAACCGTACTCCGTCCGGCTGCGTCCGCATTTCGACTCGAGTTCCGGCGTAATTTCGTGGACCTCCGGAATCAATGCCGCGTCCGGGTTTGTTGCCGGGTCAGACTCATGCAGGCCATCGACGTCAGACAACAGGACCAGACAATCGGCGCTGGTCATTTCGCTGACGCGCGCGGCCAGGCGATCGTTATCGCCGTAACGGATTTCCTGGGTCGCCACCGTATCGTTTTCATTGATAACCGGAACCACACCGAGCGCAAGCAAGGTCTCCAACGTACTGCGGGCGTTCAGGTAACGACGCCGGTTTTCCGTGTCATCAGGTGTCAGCAATACCTGGGCGACCTTGATGTCATGGCGGTCGAGCAGGTCCTGGTAGGCGTGGGCCAGAAGAATCTGGCCGGCCGCGGCTGCGGCCTGATGTTCTTCCAATCGCCGCTGGTCATTTGCAAAGTTTAGATAGCGGCGGCCCAGTGCGATCGCCCCGGACGAAACCAAAATGACCTGCTGGCCCCGCTTCTTAAGACGTACGACCTCGCCAGCCAAAGATTCGAGCCAAGGCCGATTCAGCGTGCCGGTTGCAGAATCCACCAGTAACGACGAGCCGACTTTGATGACGACTCGATTTCCAGCGCTGAGCTGCGACTGCCGATTCATGCCGGTAAATCCTGGTCGCCTTCAGAGCGTGGCGCTGAGGACCCTCTCCCCACGCGAGATTGCCATTGGGCCGCTTCGGACCACGGCCAGGATATCGGCGTGCACGCCAAGCTGGTCAATGAAATCGTCGACCCGGCTTCCTGTGCCGGTCATTTCGACCGTGAAGTTTGCCGGCGTATCGTCCAGGACCCGAGCCCCCTCAGCCTTGATCAGGTCACGCACGGCACCGTCGTTGCCGTCATGCAAACTGACCTTCAGCAGGATCAGCTCGCGCTCGATGTGATCGCCCATCGTCATATCGGCGATATTGACGACGTCGCCCAATTTGAACAGCTGCTTATTGATCTGTTGAATGACCTGGTCCGAACCAATGGTCACCAGCGTTAAGCGCGACAGCATAGGATCTTCAGTCGGGGCGACACTGAGGGACTCGATGTTGTAACCACGTGTGGAAAATAAGCCCGCCACACGGGACAAAGCGCCTGCCTCATTCTGCAGCAGGATGGAAACAATGTGTCTCATGACGAGCCTCGGCCGGGTACCAACCGGGTGAAAAAGTCTTTATGTTTTAACGAATTGGCAATGTTGGCTCAGAACGTACGCTATTGCAATGCAGATACATTTGTTCGACACTCTGAGGCGGTCATCGGTCATCGGCCATCACTGTACGACGTGACATAAAAACAACGAGGCGGCGGCGGCTCTGAGCCATTGATCACCGCAAGCAGGAATTTCTGGAATGAATCCAAGCCCACAAGCGCTAGCATCCGAGCCGCACCCGTTGGCGGGGGCACAGATGTCCGGAGCGGAAATGATCGTTCAGGTGCTGGCGGACCAGGGTGTTGAGACCATCTTTGGCTACAGCGGCGGGGCGATTCTGCCCACCTACGACGCCGTGTTCCGGTTCAACGATGAACACCGCGACGAGGGCGGCAATCCGTCCATGCCGTTGATCGTGCCTGCCAATGAGCAGGGCGCGGGCTTTATGGCGGCTGGCTACGCTAGAGCCAGCGGCACGGTCGGCGTTGTCATGGTCACGTCGGGTCCGGGCGCTACCAACACCGTGACCCCGGTCCGGGACTGTATGGCTGACTCAACACCGATAGTGGTTATCACCGGACAGGTTCCAACCACGTCAATCGGTACGGACGCATTCCAGGAAGCGCCGGTCACGACCACTCTCGGTGCGGTCGCCAAACATGTTTTCCTGATAACGGATCCGGAGCGCCTCGAGGAAACGGTTCGCACGGCATTCGAAATCGCCCGCAGTGGACGGCCGGGCCCGGTCGTCGTCGACATTCCGAAAGACGTACAGAACTGGTCCGGGCAATATAAAGGTGCGGGGCTGTTACCGGTCACGGGCTACCGGCAGCGAATGCGCGCTGTTGAAGCCAACGTATTGGATAACAGCACCTGCAAGGCTTTTTTCGCGTTATTGACGAAGGCACGCCGGCCGCTGATCTACGCCGGCGGTGGCGTGATCAATGGCAATGCCGCGGACGCCCTGCGAACGTTTGCCAATCAATTCCAAATCCCCGTCGTCACAACGCTGATGGGCATCGGCTCATATGACACGACGGAAAATCTTTCGCTGCGCATGCTCGGTATGCATGGCACCGCGTTCGCCAATTACGCGGTGGAGGATTGCGATTTCCTGATTGCGGCGGGCGCCCGATTCGACGATCGCGTGGCCGCCGTGCCAGAGAAGTTTGCGCCTAAAGCGAAATGCGTAGCCCATTTCGATGTGGACTCATCGGAGATCAGTAAAGTCAAAACGGCCGGCTGGTACCACGTTGGCATCCTGGACCGGGATCTCAACGCGATCACCGCGTACGGGCAACGGCATAAAATTGCGCCCGACTTCAGTACCTGGCATACCGAGATTGCCGCGCTGAAACGCGATTACCAGCTGAACTTTGATCGTGACAGCGATCTGATCCAGCCGCATGCAGTCATTGAGGAAATCAATCGATACACCAAGGGCGAGGCGATCATCACGACTGGCGTCGGCCAGCAGCAGATGTGGGCGGCACAGTATTTTGATTTCAAGCAGCCGCGCCTGTGGTTAACCTCCGGCAGCATGGGCACGATGGGCTTTGGCCTGCCGGCCGCGATCGGCGCGCAATTCGCCTGCCCGGAGAAGCTCGTCATCGACCTGGACGGCGATGCCAGTATTCGCATGAATATCGGCGAACTCGAAACCGTGACGAGCTACGACTTGCCGATCAAGGTCATCGTGCTGAACAACTACGGCGACGGCATGGTCAAGCAATGGCAAAAGCTCTATTACAAGGGACGCCTGTCGGCCAGTGACAAGTCGCTGCGCAGAAAGGATTTCGTCCGCGCGGCTGAGGCGGACGGGTTCGGGTTTGCCGCACGGCTGGACAAGAAATCCAAGCTGAAGAAACTGATCCGGGAATGCATCAAGTACCCGGGGCCCGCTTTCCTCGAGGTCATTATCGATCCGGACGCATTAGTCATGCCGATGATTGGCCCGGGGCTGGGCTATGACCAGATGATCACCGGCGATTTCATCGCCGATCGCAACGACGTCGATCCGGACGAGCCCGACAGCTCAGCAATGTTCTGAGGCCAGCATAAGCCGGCCGCCGCGTTTGAATCGATTATTTCCCGAATATTAGGCGCTTATAGGCATATTGCCGTACCGCAATCCAACGAAGCGCTGTGCTATTCTGGCGCTTCAATTCTGTATGTCCTGCCATCAGGTCCGGACTAAGCCACCCCGGCGCAAAGAACATCACATTAATATCGTCGGGGAGAAGGGTCCGAACGTCCAGAGACAGGCCGTTACAGGGTTTGGTTCATGACTGGGGGAACAGCTAT
>JAUWKW010000193.1 GCA_030614035.1 Chromatiales bacterium
GAACCGGCCGCCATCAGCCGGATTGTTTCGTATGAAAGGAAACTTGAACAAGTCCACTTCATCGCCGGTCAAAACCACTTCCTTGCACGGCGCCTGGTCTCGCTCAACGGCGACCGGATCGATCATGTCCCATTTAAAGTTGGAGCTCAGGTGCGTCAGAATCTGATCAACGACCGCTCGGTTCATGTCGGGTTCGACATCAGTTAATTCCTCGACTCCGAGGACCTCGGCGACGGAACGAAAATTGCCGAGAATGTTTCCGAGTACCGGCGTTTCGTACCACTGATCGTCCAGTTTTGTGCGTTCGATCAGAAATGCAGGTGCTTGTTCGCGGAACCGCTCCTCCATGCGGTACCCAAACGCGGTTATTTCGTACTGGTCTTGATCCATTTGATCGATGCGTACCAGCCGGCCCTGACTCTCGAGGTACTCCGCGTATTCGCGCAACGAATCGAACGGTGGTCTGCTCGCGCTCTCTATCGATGCGCTTGCAACGGTTTGCTGCATGTTCGTCTCTCCCAATCCTTCTCGACCCGTCCCGCCGGACTAGCCGTTGATTATTTCACCGTGTTCAGATGTACTGTGTGCCGCCAAAATATTCGCCCCAGCGGCGATCGACCAGATCGAACGCATGCGGTGCCTGTTGATCCATGACGGTGCGATTGTCCAGCGCAAAATGCTCCGGCCCCCCTTCAGCGGCGAGTTGCCGGGTTGCGTCGATGACAATTTTGCTACTGAGAAAATTGCGCTGGGTGCTGGGATCGAGCAGAAAGTGAAACGACTGCTTGACCGTCAGCGTTGCCGGATCGGGTTGCCACCGGGTCGCTACCGCGTGCAATACACGTGACAGGTCGGTCGGTTCAATATCATCGTCGACAACGATAACAATTTTCTTGTGAAAGCCGGTCATGCGGTAGCCCAGGATCAGCATGCCGGCTTCAATGCCTTCGCCCGGCAGCCGTTTTTCGATACAGGCGATAGCGATAGGTGGAATTTTCGGCCAGGTGTGCAATTTGCGCAGTCCCGGAATCAACTGCTTGAGCTTGGCAAACGGGCCGACTTCCCACGGCAGCGTAAGGTAAGCGCCACCAATACCGGGCCAGACGTTGTACACCCACGGTCGTTCGCGATGCGTGATCGTCTTAACGTCGATACTGTAGGTATTCTTCTGGTGCCCGATATAGCCGAGCATTTCGCCGTAAGGGCCTTCCCACTCACGTTCCATCGGTATCTCGCCTTCGATAATGAACTCAGCGGTGGCCGGGACCCGCAGACCGTTCGTTTCGCTCTCGACTAACTCCACCGGGCGCCCTCGAAATCCACCCGCGATCGCGAATTCATCCTCGCCGACGTCGGCTAGCCGGGTACTCGACATCATCCAGGTGATTGGATCGACACCAATTGCCACTGATACGGGAACGGATTTCTCGCCGCGTTCCGTGGCGCGAATCATCTGTTTGTAAGCATGACTTTGCGTGCTCAGGTCGAGCCCCAGCTTTTGCGGTCCCTTGATCATCATGCGGTGGGTACCAACGTTGCGACCCAGTTCCGGGTCATCGGTGACTACTGCACCCGTGCTGATGTACTGGCCACCGTCCGCCGGGTTGTTCCGTATCCACGGAAACCGGTATAGGTCCGCATCGTCCCCGGTCAAGATCACTTCCTTGCAGGGGGCCGCGGAACGTTCCACGACGACCGGGTCGATCTTTGCCCACCTGTGGTCGGCGTCGAGAAAGCTCATGATATGGCTGACGGCGGCCGTGTAATTCGAGCTTTCCTCGTCACTGACGCCCTCTGCGCCCAGTGCCTGGGCAACCGTGCGGTAACTATTCAGCACATTCGAGATCACCGGTGTTTCATACCAGCGGTCATTGATCTTGGTGCGTTCGACGATAAATGCCGGCGCCTTTGATCGCATGCGATCGTCAAGTCGATAGCCAAACGCGGTCATTTCGTACCGGTCCTGGTCCATCTCGCGAATGCGCATCAGCTGCCCCTGCTGTTCCATAGCGGCAGCGTATTCGCGCAGTGAATCGTATGGGCCCATGGTCTTCGCCTCCGCAATGCAGTCGAGCTATTCTAGCCGAGCTTGGCACGGCCGGCAGGACACGCACTAATGACTGATCCGTATAACGATTTCACCATCACGGGATTGACCTCCAGGCTACGGGAGGGAGATATAAGCGCGGAGGCGCTGGCTACCGAAGTGATTGAACGTTGCGAGCGGCATAGCGACCTGCGGGCGTTGATCAGCCAGGACCCCGAGGCCTTGTTGCGGTCAGCCCGGCAAGCCGATCAGCGCCAGGCCAGCGGAGCCGAGCTGGGCCCGCTACACGGCGTACCGCTTTTGATCAAGGACAACATCGATACGCGTGATCTGCCAACCTCGGGCGGCACGGCGGCACTGGAAAATGATGTGCCGAAGCACAACGCGCCGAGCCTGCAACGCTTACTCGATGCCGGCGCCCTGGTGGCCGGCAAAGGCAATCTGTATGAACTGGCCGTCGGTGGTACATCCGACAACCTTCACTTCGGCCGCGTCAAAAATCCCTATCGCCCGGCTTTTAATGCCGGTGGCAGCAGTAGCGGTCCGGCCGCGGCCGTCGCTGCGCGCATGGCACCGGCAGGACTGGGCACTGACACGAACGGATCCGTGCGCGTGCCGTGCTCCCAATGTGGGATCGCCGGGTTCAGGCCATCGTTTCAGCGTTACCCTTTCGGCGGCGTATTCCCGTCCGCGCCGACCCGCGACTCAGTCGGTCCGATGACAACGACGGTCGACGACCTGGCATTGCTGGACGCTGTTCTCAGCGGTACGGAAAACCGGCTGCCGGAAATCAGCCTCAGTGGCATGCGCCTGGGGCTGTCCAGCCCGTATTCGGAGGAGGTGCTGGACGAACGCACCGCCGCGGTCATGAAAGACGCGGTGTCGCTGCTACGCGACCTGGGCGCTGTCATCGTGGAGGCCGACATTCCGGGGTTGACCGCCATGACGCATCGGGTAGCGTGGCCAATTACCAGTTACGAGGTCGCAATGGAATTTCCGCAATACCTGGCGCATCGAGGCACCCGTATCACCATCGATGAAATCATAAAAAACATTGCATCAGAAGTAGTTAAAGAACGTTTCTCACCCAAGTTCTATAATCAGACCGGGCAACGCGCCAAATACGAAGAAGTCATGCAATCGCAGCGCCCGGCCCTGCAGGCGGTGATCCAGGCGTATTACGACGAGCATCAGGTAGTCGCGATGGTTTTCCCGACCTCACCGTTTCCCGCGACCCGGCTGGAGGGTGAGAACGCCGACATGGAAATCAATGGCAAGCAGGTGCCGGACGGCTTCGGTCATATCATCGACCATACGGTCCATCAAAGCGCCGCCGGTGTGCCCAGCCTGACGTTGCCGGCCGGATTGACCGCGGATGGACTGCCGGTCGGTATCAGTTTTGATGGGCCATTGGGCGCTGATCGCACGCTGCTGGCAATCGCCCGGGAATTTGAAGCAGCGCGCGGGCCGATTCCGCGACCGACAGGTTCCGACTGACTACCAGGGTACCGTCGCGCCGCTGTATTTGATAAACGAGCCAGACATTTCCGGTGTGAAATTCTCGATCACGTTGATCATTCCGGCTACGCTGACCTCCACTTCGACTTTATCCGGCACGTCCAGATTCCGCGTGTAGTCGCGGATAATCAGGCCTGGGGAAAACATCCCGACCATAATGCCGGCGCGTTTGGTCTTCGGCAGGTCCGCGACCTTGGTCATGAAAATATTCTGTGACACCTTGGCTGCGGAGTACCAGAATTGTCCGGGTGACAGGTTGCCCTGGATCGATCCCTCGAGGCT
>JAUWKW010000102.1 GCA_030614035.1 Chromatiales bacterium
ACTGCAGCACGTCGGCGCGCAAGGTTGATACGAGATCGCGAAAACCCAGGTTGTCACCACAGCCTTCGACCCAGATTCCCCGTTGCGCTAACCGGTACCAGCTTGCGGTGCCGCTGACCCAAACGCGTGTGGTCGTGGGTAACTCAAAGTTTTTGGGTAAGGCCCGCGAGTGTGCGATAAACACGGCCCGCAGGCTGGCTGGAACCACAGCTAGCGGCAACGGCCAGGCACGGCTGAGTTTGCCCCAATCGTGCCCGTTCCATCCGACCGCTGCTGTTGGCCTGGGCGGCGCGGGCCATATCGTTTGCTGCACTGTCTCAGTTTGGCCCGAGTCCGATTGTCGGCGTCCACGGGCCCACATCAGCGTCCCACAAGCATTGCTGGCGACCGCGGTGGCCCCAAACGTCTGCTGTTGCTCTGGCGGCTCGGTGGCGACCAAGTCCAGTTCCTGTTTTACGAGCCGGGCCGTCAAGGGATCATGCAGTGCACCCAGGCGTTCCCGGCAAAGCCGATCGTCGGCCCTGCACTCGATGGCCAGCGCGCCCTGTCCTGGTGCCGCCGGACACAGACTCAACGGTAATACCATCCAGCGCAGTTCGCTGATCAGTGGCTGGATTGTGCGGCGCCCGTCCGGGTCCGCCCACAAGCGTTGCAGGCCGGCGAGGGCGAGAACGACACCGTCAAGTTGATTCGGCCGGGGCTGGTTTTCGGTTACGACGCGCTTCAAGCGCTGATCCACCGGGCCGCGAAGATCGGCAAACGCGATACGCGGCGGATTGTCGAACTGGGGCAACGCCTTGGGGAGAAACTCGCCGATGTTCAGCGTTCTGCGCCGGGATGACGTGCCGATAGTCAATGTAACGCCCTGACGGAGACGATCGATGATGTCTGGCCGGAACAAAATCACCTCGCGAGGGTTTTCGCGCTGAGGAATTGCGGCAGTGATTAACCCGGCCGGACGCTCGCCTGCAACATCTTTCAATGAGTGAACACAGAAGTCGACCTCACCGTCTAGTAACGCTGCGTCAAGTTCCGCCGCAAAAAAATCGGGATCATCGACCAGTTTCAGCGAGACTTTCTGATTGCGATCGCCACGCGTTTCTCGCGTGGCCAATTGAATCGACAACGATGGCCATCGCCTTTCTATATCCCTCGCCACGAGCCGACTTTGGGCAATCGCCAATAGCGACCCGCGGGTCCCAAGTTTCAATATCGTGGGATGCTGCACGGCGCGCTCACTTAGCCAAACGCGCGTTTCAGCTGCGTGGCTTTGGTATTGCTTCGCGGCTGATCTGCAGTCCGATGGGCTGCCAGTTCACGGCAGGCATGGCGCGCTCGCTGAACCTGCAACGAGCGCACATTGGATTGCGTCCGCCGTAGTCGGAACACATCGTCCAGGCTGAACACGCCGTTAAATTCTGCCCACGGACCCAGCTGATTGCTGCGGCGTCCAAGATGAGCGACGCGATTCACACCGTGTCGCTGAAGCAAGCTTACCCAGAGCTGGTCGTTGGCATGGTTCGCTGGAGTCGTCAGTATCGCCTGGCTGGCCCAGCGGGCTGCCGCCTCGGCCTGCTCCGGCCGGTACTGCTGCGCCCAGGCCGCGATCGCCTCTTGAGGGTAGCTGCGGTTCCAAACGGCAACGTCAGCAGTCCTGAAAAACGGCAGCATGGACCGTGTCAGGTTGCCTGCGCCGATGAACAGCACGCGTTCATCTGTTGCCGGCCGCAACATCTTTCGCACCAGCGAACCATACGACGCGCCGCCGACACCTTGCAGAAACGCCGCCCGGATTTGTCGAGTATCGGCGAACAATTGGTTCATCGGCGCTGCCAGCCGCGATGCGAAACCCGCAGCTTGCCCCTGGCAATGCGCCCAGGCACGCTTAAATTGACCAAATACATTTGATTCTGCCGGAATCGCGCTGTTTAGCCCGGTCGCCGTCTCCAGCAGAAATCGGTACGCGTCTGCCCCCGAGTAATACTCCAGGGCCTTCGCACGCGTGGATTCCGTTTCGCCCGGCATGTCAGCTGGTCCTGCAAACACCGCCAGCTGGCGCAGGCAGGTATCCAGGACAAAAGCCCGCCGTTGCAACGCTTCTATCATGCTGACCGGCCAGCCGCCATCTGCCGAATCTTTGGTTTGGTGGACGACGATCAGGTCTTGAACGCGAACGCTGCCGATGATCGGCTGTGGTGACGGCTGCATGATCAGGTTTGCGCTCCGGGGTTCAGATCGGACGGCTCCGTCCAGATTGTCTTGCCTGATTCCGCGACGCCGCTGTTGGATGGCCAACCCGTGCCTAACGGCGGCGCAGTGAACCATGCCAGCTCGTCGGCTAAAGCGATGGTCTGACCGACCAGCAGCAAAGCTGGCGCTGTGACGGCATGTTTCTTGGCCAGACCGGGCAGTTCTTTCAGGGTACCGCGGACAATCCTTTGCCTGTCAGTAGTTCCATTCTCGATCAGAGCCGTCGGGCAGTCCGGTGACCGTCCGGCGGCAATAATCTGCCGGCTGACCGCATTGAGTTTCCCGACGCCCATGTAGATGGCTAACGTGTGTTCGCCGGCTGCCAGGTTTGCCCAGTCTGGTTCCGATTCACCCGTCGCGCTTTCCGCTGTAATCAGAACCACTGCTTTGGCCAGACCCCGACGCGTCAGCGGAATGCCCGCGTAAGCAGCACAGCCGACCGCGGCGGTAATACCCGGAACAATCTGATAGGGCATTCCGGCTGCCGCCAGCGCTTCCGCCTCCTCGCTGCCGCGACCAAATACAAAAGGATCCCCGCCTTTGAGGCGACAGACTCTGTTGCCTTGTTCCACCAGCTGGACTAAAAGCTTGTTGATTTCGTCCTGACTGATTGATGCTGTTGATGGTGTTTTTCCGACTGTGATCAATTCTGCGTCGCGGCGCGCTAAATCCAACAGTGCGGGCGATACCAGACGGTCATGCACTACCACGTCGGCCTGTTGCAGCAAGCGCCAGCCAGCGAGTGTGATCAACCCTGGGTCGCCCGGGCCGGCTCCGACCAGATATGCAATTCCCGGCCCGCGGTCGGACCGTGCTGGATCGGCTGCCAGCGCACGGACAATTGCACGGTTTGCTTCCGCCGTTCGGCCGCCCAAAATCAAGTCGCTGGCTGCGCCGTCAAGCTCTGTTTGCCAAAAGTGCCGTCGTGCGCGCAGATCCGGAAATCGCGCTCGCACGGCGTCCCTCCATGCTTCGGCCCAGCGTGCCACCGCCCCGAGCCGCGCTGGCAACAGGCCTTCAATCTTTTGTCTGATCACGGTTGTCAGCACCGGCGAACGTCCGCCACTGGAAATTGCCACGGTCAGTGGCTCGCGGTCGACGATGGCGGGCACGATAAAGCTGGAATGCTCGCAATCATCGACGACATTACACAATCGGAAGTTCGCTGCCGCCGCCGCTGCAACTGCCTGGTTCACCGTCGCATCTGAGGTTGCCGCAACGATCAATAGGTGATCGATCACGAGTTCCGGCTTGAACTCTCCGACCGTAGCGGTGATTTTCCCGGTGTTGGCCATGTCGAGCAGGACCGGGTCCAGTGAACTTGCGTTGACCGTGATCCTGGCCCCGGCCCGAAGCAGCTGTCTGACCTTGCGACTGGCCACACGGCCGCCGCCTACGACCAGGCAGGGGCGGTCAGTCAAGTCGGCAAAAAGGGGGAAATAGTCCACGTCTTAGTCTCACCGTTGTGGCCTGCGTACGATACGCACTTCGCAACCCACGAAAAAATAATAAATTTTTCTGCGCTTATTCCTACCGGCTATATATGGGAGGCGCTCGCGGGGCCGGTTTGACACCGCGATGTAACTAATGGTTATATGGCGCCGCCAGCCAGAAACCAGACAAGCTCAGGCCTGGCAGCGGAGCACGCGATCAACTGATGCTGCTGGGACTAGGCCAGGTGGCACAGGCAATTCATGACCATGCTGGCACCCGCAGTTTGCGCCCGGCACACCGGCGCTGCAGTTTTCCGGGCGAACGAGCGCAGCAAATATGACCCTGCAACAACTCAGATACCTACTCGGCATCGCAGACAGTGGCCTCAACATTACCGCCGCCGCTGAACGTTTGTTTACCAGTCAGCCGGGAATCAGCAAGCAACTGAAACTGCTGGAGCAGGAGCTTGGTATACAGCTGTTTGCCCGCAAGGGTAAATCTCTAGCGTCTATCACTCCCGCCGGCCATGAAGTCATTGCCCGCGCGCGCAGAATCCTGCGGGAGACAGAAAATATTCGCAATTTGGCGAGCGAACTTTCGGAAGAGCAGGAAGGAACCCTGTCTATTGCGACCACGCATACCCAGGCCCGCTATGTTTTGCCGGAGGTGATCAAGGTATTCCGTAGTCGCTACCCGCAGGTAAATCTGGAACTGCACCAAGGGACCGCGGAGCAAATCGCCGAACTGGTCGCAGCCCATCGCGTGGATTTTGCGATCGCAACCGGTTCCCGTGAACTGTTTCCCGACCTGGTCCTGCTACCGTGTTACGACTGGGACCGGATCGTCCTGGTGCCCAAAGATCATCCGCTCGCGCAATCCCCCCGGAGGCTCGATCTCGAGACCTTGGCAGCCTATCCGTTGGTGACTTACGTGTTTAGCCAGACCGGAGAATCGTCTTTCAAGCAGGCTTTTGCTGCCAAGAATCTGGATCCCGATGTGGTATTCACGGCCCGCGATGCTGACATTATCAAGACCTACGTGCGCATGGGCATGGGCGTCGGCGTCGTAGCGGCGATGGCCTGGGAGTGCCAGGACAAAACAGACCTGGTTGCGCTGGATGCCACCGGTCTGCTTCCCCGCGTCACGACCTGGATCGGATTCAGGCGCGACACGGTCTTGCGGGGTTACATGGTCGAGTTCGCGGAGTTGTTTGCATCGCATCTTGCGCCGGAATTGACCCAGCAGGCTGCCAGTCTGGAGAGCCAGGCCGACGTCGATAGCCTGTTTGCTGGTACCTCGCTGGTGTTACGCGGTGGTTGCGATGGCGAATTCGGTAACGCCGCCTGATGCGCGGTCGCGGATCGTCGCCGCAAGGAAAAACCAGCTCAGATCGTTGACAGGTCTATATCGTGCAGACCACATTCACGCGTCAATCCGAAGAATCGCGTCTCGTCGATATGATCCACATCTTTCAGCGATCGTGTCGTTTGGATATCACCTATCGACACATAACCTTTTTCCCACAGCGGGTGATACGGAAGGCCGTGTCGTTTCAGGTAATGAAAAATGTCGCGGTCCTTCCAGTCGGCAATCGGGTACACCTTCCAGCGATCGCCTGACCAACTCAGAAAAGGAACGGCGGCCCGGGATTTGGCCTGCTCTCGCCTGAGGCCGGCAAGCCATGTTCCCGTATTCAATTCCCGCAGTGCCCGTTCCATCGGTTCAACCTTGGTGTCCCGGTTGTAGGCTGCGAGCCCCTCGACCCCCAGGTTCCAACGCTCACCGTAACGCGCCTCCTGCCATGCTGGACTGCGTTTGCTGCTATATACGTTCAAATTCAGATCGAGGCGCTGCGTAAGCTGATCGACGAATTCGTAGGTTTCTGGAAACAGGTAGCCGGTGTCGATGAATACCACCGGTATGTCAGGCTGATGGCGGGTTACCATGTGTAAGGAAACTGCGGCCTGGGCACCAAAACTGGAGCTCAGCACATGTTGGCCGGGAAGATGCTCGAGTGCCCACTCCACGCGTTTTTCGGCTGCCAGCGTCGCAAAGACACGGTTACAGTGAGCCAACGCGGCCTGGCGTGATTCCATTTCGTCATAAGCAAAGCCGTCGGCAACGGCCATCGTCTCGCAGCGGTCGTTCGCTGCGTCGAATTGCGGTTTAAGTGCCAGGCTTCGCATATGATCGATACTCGTGGAGCGTTTACACCGTTTTTTGGTCTGCTGCTTTGGCAGACCGATGAAGATATAGAGGAT
>JAUWKW010000027.1 GCA_030614035.1 Chromatiales bacterium
CAGCAACACCTCTTGCTCGAATGATTTTCGAGCCAGTAACATTTCCTTATTGTACTTGCCATTACGTGGCGTAAGAGCTAGATAGTTGCGAATAATCAATTCTGCGCGTTTGGCTTTGTAGGTCCGCAGGAATGGCTGAATCTGCTTGATAAGGTTTAAGGCCTGACGGTTATAGACGACATACGCGAAGCTAGGGGTATGGTTTTGATGAACGACACGCTTGCTTGTAATCTTGCCGGCACCAACTTTTTCAGATACGAATTTAAGAAGATCTATATCTGTATTGCTTATAGATAAAGCTGGATGACGGTTCTCGTTGCTGTGCTTCCGGGTAACCGTGATTGTACCGTCCGCATCAACAAGTCCTGCCAGATAAGCCGCGTCACATTCGCTTAAGTTGTTCATAACCGTGATTTTCTCAAGCGCGGTAACGAACCATCAATGAGAAAAACCCGGCTAAAAGCCGGGTTTTGTATTGGTGGAGGCGGCGGGACAGCTGATCCATATCTTTCGATATGGGCTGGACTATTCCTTCACCTGCGTTTCAATGCAGGGGAGGGCGTATTGTGGATCATGTTGACGTGCAACTAATCCACCCTAGTACTCCATAACCGAGGCCTTAGGAGCCTATGAGTCTCTAGCCGGCTTACTGGTTTCCCATTCACCGGACGGCGTTGGCATAGGATAAAGTCCCGTAGCGTTCACCGTATGAGCCCTCTTTTCCATCGGGGATCACTCCCCGAGGCAACCATTTTACTAATCGAACCCGCGTCCGTAAGTTCTCCGCCCTGCGATCTACATGCTTGTTCCGCCTTTAATCTTACTGACGGTAACCCGACGGGCAGGGTAGGCCGGCAGCCAGTCCGGAAAAGTTTTGACGCTCAGACCCCGAACGTGTCGTCACGCGAGCTTGCGATAGGTTACCCCCGAGTCGGACGCACAAGCACGAACCTGTCGGAGGGCTATAGGCTGGTTTTTAAGCAGCTAAAGCGTAGTTGTCGTCGTTGGCAACTATAGGGTTTGCAGCTGGTTTTACGAGGTGATCTGCGCCTCGGCATGCACTCAGGGTTTCGCAACCCACGTCGAAACCATGTCGCCCCCAATCTGGTGGACCTCTGGCCGAACACCCAGTTTAGGGTCACGGGCTGGAAAGACAATAGCCGATTCCGCAAATTGGCCGGCTAAGGGGCCCGTTTGGCGCAACCCGCGGCCACAGTGGGGTAGAGAAAAATATAAGAATAATCTATAAATAATTGATATATAGACATAATTCATACATTTTTTTTCAACAATCGTTGCCGCTGCCGCTGCCAGTCGCGATCTTTTTCCACTGCCCGTTTGTCGTGCTGCTTCTTGCCCTTGGCCAGGCCGAGTTTCAGTTTGACCTTGCCCCGGCTCCAATACAGTGACAATGGCACCAGCGCGTAGCCGCGCCGCTCCACGGCGCCGGTCAAACGATCAATCTGGCGACGATGCAACAACAGTTTGCGCGTTCGTACCGGATCCGGTTTGACGTGCGTCGACGCCGATACCAGCGGTGAGATATGAGCGCCGAGCAACCATGCCTCGCCGTCTTTTACGATCGCGTAACTCTCTTTAATATTCGCTCGTCCGGCGCGCAGACTTTTGACTTCCCAGCCTTCCAGGCTCAACCCGGCCTCGAGATCCTCCTCGATGAAATAGTCGTGGCGCGCCTTACGATTGTCAGCAATCGTGCGGCCGGCTGCCGTAGTTGAAGATTTTTTGCTGTTCATGGGTGGAGGCTGTTGTTCACAATTGCGCTTTGCTTCACAATCCTGCCAATTTTCCGTCACCGGGGAAAGCCCGCATGCCTGAGCAATCGGCTTCTTCTACACGCCGTGATTCCCTTCATGGCCTGTGGTCGTCACGCTTTGCATTTATTCTGGCCGTGACCGGGTCCGCCGTCGGCCTAGGCAATATCTGGAGATTTCCCTATGTCGCCGGCGCAAACGGTGGAGGCGCTTTCGTGGCGGTTTATCTGCTGTGCGTGTTTGCGATCGGCTTACCAATCATGATGGCCGAAGTGCTGATTGGCCGTCGCGGGCGCCGTAACCCGGTCGCAACCATGACCTTGCTCGGCGAGGAAGAAGCCGGTCATCCAAGCTGGGGTCTGGTCGGCCTCCTGGGTGTGGTCACCGGGTTCCTGATCTTATCTTTCTATAGTGTCATTGCCGGCTGGACCGGCGCCTACATCATCAAGAGCGCCATCGGTGAATTCGTCGGAGCCGAACCGGCAACCATCGCCGGGTCGTTTGCCGCGTTAACGGGCAGTGTTCTCAACTCCGGGTTCTGGCATACCGTCTTCATGGCGGTGACCATGTTTGTGGTTGCGCGTGGCGTGGAGCGCGGCCTGGAACAGGCGGTGCGATTCATGGTACCCGCGCTGGTGGTGATTCTGCTGATTCTGCTGGGTTACGCGATGAATACCGGGGCGTTTCAGCAGGGCTTCGCATTTTTGTTCAAGCCCGATTTCGCGGCGCTGACAGGCAACGGAGTTTTGGCCGCGATGGGCCAGGCGTTTTTTTCGCTAAGCATTGGCATGGCAGCCGTCATGGCCTACGGGGCGTATCTGCCACAGCAAACTTCCATCATCGGCACGTCGGTTGCGGTCGTCTGCGCCGATACTGCAATCGCGATTCTGGCCGGGCTGGTTATATTTCCGATCGTCTTTGCCAACGGTCTGGACCCCAATGCAGGCCCCGGCCTGATATTCGAGACTCTGCCGCTGGCTTTCGGGCAATTGCCCGGCGGCGCGATCTTCGGTGCGTTGTTTTTCCTGCTGCTGGCTTTTGCCGCTTTGACGTCAGGAATCAGCCTGATGGAACCGGCCGTCGCGTGGATCATGGAAAATCATGGCCTGGGCCGCGCGCAGGCTACAACATTGGTCGGCACAATTATCTGGGTTCTCGGCTTCACGACAGTTTTGTCGTTCAACCGGCTCAGCGACTTCCGGTTCTGGAACGGGACAATCTTCGACAACATCGGTTTTCTGACTAGCAATATCATGCTGCCGGTCGGTGGTCTGCTGATTACAGTGTTTGCCGGCTGGGTCATGTGCCAGAACTCCAGTGCAGACGAGCTCGACGAAACGGCCGGAACGCTGTACCGCCTGTGGCGGTTCCTGGCGCGCTATGTCGCACCGGTCGCCGTACTCCTTATCTTTCTGAATGCGACTGGCCTGCTGGCACCGGTATTTGACGCCCTGATGCCGCAGGGATAGTCGTAGTTGTGGGAATGGGCATAACGATGTCAGACAACAGCCGTCGACCGTGCCTGTTTACGTCACCCCTGACCGCGCCCGGCGAATTCCATGCGCTCAGTTGAGCGCCAGGCGATCGTTCCCTTTGCGCCGGCCGCAATGTATGCGCTGGTAGCTGATATTGAACACTACCCCGATTTCCTGCCTTGGTGCGAGGCTTCCCGCATCGTGTCTCGTTCGGAGGACGAAGTCGTTGCAAGCCTGACCATTGGTTTGGGCGCATTGCGTACATCATTCACGACCGCGAATACGCTGGATGGGCCGCAGGCGCTGATCATGACACTGGTGGACGGGCCATTCTCGTCTCTTGAAGGGCGTTGGCGGTTCGATGCGCTGGGGGATTCGGGTTGCAAAGTGTCTCTGGATATAGAATTCGAGTTTGCAGGCTCGACGCAGGATCTGTTGTTTGGGCGTATCTTCGAATCACTATGCAATGATTTGATTGACGCGTTCACGCTGCGGGCCCGATCGCTTTACGATGAACCCCAGTAACATTGAAATTGAAGTTGCATATGCGCGCCCGGACGTGCAGCGCATTATCGCGCTGCGCGTTCCGCCCGGAACAACGGCGCGGGCGGCATTGCGCCTGTCCGGGCTGGTCGAAATTTTTCCGGAGATCGATGCCGATCGCTGCGCCCTGGGAATATTCGGGCAGCTGATCCCCGATAAGGACACGGAGCTGGAAAATGGCGACCGCGTCGAGGTGTATCGGCAGCTGGCACGTGACCCGAAAGAAGCACGGCGCGAACGCGCCGCGCTTGGCGCGAATGAGGAGGGCGACAAGCGGTCTTAGGCCGTCGCTACTGAGTTGCGTCAAGTGGGCTTAAGCGGGACGTCGCGTTGGACTTCACGGACCACATCACTATCGAAATACACGATTATCCATCGCCGCTCCGCTTTTCGACTGCGGCCCTGCTTGAAGTAATACACATAGTCCCACCGGTCGTTGTGGAACGCGTCCGGGGCCACCGGTGTTCCGAGCAAAAACCGCACCTGATTGCGCGTCATGCCGGCCTTGACCGCGTCAATGTCATCCTGTTCCAGCAGATTTCCCTGCTGCACGTCAACGCGATATACGCAAGCGCCGAGCCAGATGGCGGCGGTGGCAAGCAATGCTATGCGATACCGTTTTGCTGATACGCTGGTCAAGACGTTGATGGCTCGGGGTTGTTGGTGGGGCGCTGGTCGCCGTGGTTGAACTGGTGGATAATTTGCAGACGATAATAACGCAGATTGGCCTGGGCGAATAACGCGAGGGACGGGGTTGGAAAACAGGCACCTTAAGGAAGCTGGGTTACGGGTTACCTCGCCTCGAGTCCTGATCCTGCAACTGCTCGAGTTGAGCAAGGAGCGCCATCTGAGCGCCGAGGAGATCTATAGATCCCTCGTCGATGCAGGCGAAGCAATTGGTCTCGCAACCGTGTACCGCGTGTTATCGCAATTCGAATCGGCCGGGTTGGTCACGCGGCACCACTTCGAGGAAGGCCATTCGGTGTTTGAAAGGAACAGGGGGCAACACCACGACCATATGGTCTGCATCGAAACCGGCGATGTCGTCGAATTTGTCAATGAGGATATCGAGAAGTTACAGCGCGAAACAGCTGAAGCACACGGCTATGAGATTGTCGATCATGATCTCGTATTATTCGTGCGGCCAAAAAACTAAGCGTTCAAACTTAACTCAGCCGGCAGTTTTTTTGTCGCCATGCGACAGCATTTCAGCGGCGTGGGCCCGGGGGCGGTCCGTGATTTCGACGCCACCCAGCATTCGGGCCAGTTCTTCGATACGTTCCGCCGGCGCTAACGGTCGAAGCGTCGTCCGGGTCGTGTTGCCATCCGACAGCTTGTTGATTCGCAGGTGCTGATGACCCTGGCTGGCAACCTGGGCCAGGTGCGTGACGCACAAGACTTGCGTGCGTAACCCGAGTTCACGTAGCCGGCTGCCAACGATTTCGGCGACGCTACCCCCGACGCCGGCATCCACTTCGTCAAATATATGCGTCTCGGTCGTATCCGCATCGGCTGCGGCGACTTGCAAGGCGAGGCTGACCCGCGACAATTCGCCGCCCGAGGCAACCTTGGCAAGGGCACCGGGCGGGTGTCCGGGGTTCAGTGCCACGTTGAATTCGATGCGATCGTATCCCGTCGGGCCGTCGTTGGGCGCTTGATCGGGTGGCGGATCCAGCGCTACAAAAAAGCGGCCGGCCGGCATGCCGAGCTGCTGAATATTGTCATTGATTTCAGCCTCAAGTGATGCCGCAGCTGTGTGGCGGGCAGCGCTGAGTTCTGTCGCCGCTTCACGATATGCTGACTGCAAGGTCTCGGTTTGCTGAGCAAGCACCTGCAGGCGTTCGTCGGAATGCTGCAATTGCTCGAGTTCGTGTTGCAGGCGTTCGTGTGTTGCCGGCAGGTCGCCGGCAGCCACACGGTGTTTACGGGCAAGCTCGTGGACGGCTGCCAGGCGGGCCTCGAGATCCTGCAACCGGCCGGGATCGGACTCCAGCCCGCTGAGATATGCTCGCAGGCTTTCCGCCGCCTCGGTCACCTGAATCTCTGCTTCAGCGAGCAGGGCGGTGATGGCAGACAGTCGCGGGTCCAGCGTTGCCAGTTCGTCCAGTTTCTGCTGCGAACGACTAATAGCGGCCTGCGCTGAGAACTGATCGTCTTCGTAGATTGTGCGCAGCGCATCGTTGGCCCCATCTGCGATCCGGGCCTGGTTCGCGGTCAGCCGATGTGTCTGCTCAAGTGCCTCGGGTTCGCCGGGCTCCAGGCCCAACGCCCGAAGCTCCTCCACCTGATAGCTCAACAGTTCCAGCCGCGCCTGCCTGTCCTGCTGGGCTTGATCGAGTGCGGCGCGTTCGGACTCGGCATCCCGCCAGGCCCGATACGCATTCGCCACGGCTTCGAGTAGCTCAACGTATCCACCATGTTGATCCAGCACCTGCCGTTGCACGTTACGCCGGAGTAGCGACTGATGTGCTTGCTGTCCGCAAATGTCCACCAGCTCAGCACCGAGTTCCCGCAACATCTGCATGGACACGGGGTTGCCGTTGATGTAGCCGCGGGATCGGCCCTCGGCCGTAACGACGCGGCGAATCAGGCAATGTTCTTCCTCATCAAGGTCGTTTGTGGCCAGCCATCCCGCCGCCGGAGAGGTCGCATCGATTTCAAAGCTGGCGGCGATTTCGGCGCGTTCGGTCCCGGGCCGCACCGCGTCGGCGTCCGCGCGTGCACCAAGTGCCAGGCCGAGCGCATCGACCAGGATGGATTTGCCGGCTCCCGTTTCGCCGGTCAGAACCGTTAGTCCGGGTTTGAGTTCGACGTCGATTTCGTCAATGACCGCCAGATTGCGAATGTGCAGATGAGTCAGCACCGGGGGGCCATCAGTCAATTGGCCGGCGGTTGCGATTTCTTGTATCGCGACCCCAGTAGAGCTTGCTTCTCAATGTTCCGAAGTAGTCGTATCCCTGTGGATGAATCAAGTCGACCTTCTGCTCGGCAGCAACAATGTTCAGCCGCTCGCCGGCCGTCAATTCACCGACAAACTTGCCATCGGCACTGACTTCGCCACGGGTGCCGTCGTCTTGTGTCAACGTGACCTCAATAGTCGTCTGACTGGATATGACGATTGGGCGATCGCTGAGCGTATGGGGGCAAATCGGAGCCAATACGATCGCTTCCATACCGGGTTCCACGATCGGACCCCCGCAGCTGAGCGCGTAGGCTGTTGACCCGGTCGGCGTGGCTGCAATGAACCCATCGCCACCGTGAGTATTGACATATTGACCGTCGACGATTGTTTGGAACTCCAGCATGCGGCCGGTTTCCCTGTTTTTTAACACGATATCGTTCATCGCGAGTCCATCGGCCGTTGCGGCATCGCCAGAATAAATTTCGGCGCGTAGCAGCATCCTCCGTTCCTTCCTGAACTGGCCCGTTAATATCTGCTCAAAGCTTTCCTGCATTTGCTCCGGGCTGACGTCGGCGAGGAATCCCAGGCGTCCGCGATTGATCCCGAGCAGCGGCACACCGTGCAGGGCCGCGTGCCGGGCTGCACGGAGCATGGTGCCGTCGCCGCCGACTGCAACCAGCAGGTCAGCGCCATCCAGCAGCAAGTCGTCCGTCCGCTGCGGAGTGTTGCCGGGTAGCGCGTTGGTCGGCAGCGATTCCGACACCGCTACCGTAAGGCCCAGGCTGTTGAGGTGCTCGAGCAACGACCGCACGGAATCCAGGGCCTGTTGGTCCTCGTGGTTGCCCATAACGGCTATTGTTGAAAAATGCTTGCTCATATATCGCTCGGCCAGCGGCCGGCTCCAGTGTGCGGCAACAGCTTGCGATGACAACATAACAAGGTGGCAGATTCAAAGCGCATATCCAAGAATACGGCGGTTCATCAGGAGAACGAGCTGACCCCTTGACACGTCTGTCATCCCGTGGCTAGCTTTCCGCCATGAAAAGACAAATCCAGCACGTTCCGGCAGGCTGAATCGCGTATGCCAGCTGAAATGCAATACACGGTTCCGAGCAACCGCGCCCGGCAGATACTGCGGGCGTTGGTCGAGAGTTTCATTCGGGATGGCCATCCGGTCGGCTCGCGCAGGCTCGCGAAGGCCAGCGGCATCGATCTGAGCCCGGCGACCATACGTAATGTCATGGCCGATCTCGAAGAACTGGGGTTTATCGCATCGCCGCACACGTCCGCTGGCCGCATTCCGACAGCAAGAGGCTACCGCGTATTTGTCGACACACTGGTCAAACTGCGGCCCCCTGCGTCACGCGACGTTGCGGCGCTGCAAGATCAGATAGTTGACGATGCGAGTGCGGACGTGAAGGGCCTTGCCGCTGCCGCATCGGCAGCGCTGTCGTCGCTGACCAGCCTGGCCGGCCTGGTGACGATTCCGCGTCAGCAGCACCTGACATTGCGACAGGTCGAATTTCTGCCGATTTCCGATCGTCGCGTACTCGCAATTCTGGTCATCAACGACTCCGAGGTACAGAACCGGGTACTGACGATGGAGCGCGATTATTCGAACGACGAATTACAGCGGGCCGCGAACTTCCTGAATGAGCATTACGCCGGCAAGGAAATCGGTGACGTTCGCAGCCAGGTACTCGATGAACTTCGTCACACGCGCGAGACCATGAATCAACTGATGATCGATACCATCAGCATTGCCCAAAAAGCGTTTGACGTGGACGATAACCGGCCCGAATACATCATCGCCGGCGAAACCAAGTTGATGGGATTCGACGAACTATCCGACATCGACAAATTGCGGCAGCTTTTTGAAGCGTTCAATCGGCAGCGGGATATCCTGAGGCTGTTGGATCGGAGTATCGCCGCCGACGGCGTGCAGATATTTATCGGTGAGGAATCGGGGTATCAATTGTTGGACGATTGCAGCGTAGTTACAGCGCCATATCGAGTTGATGACGAGATCGTGGGTGTATTGGGTGTCATCGGGCCCACTCGAATGGCTTATGAGCGTGTTATTCCGATCGTCGATATAACAGCCAAGTTGGTCGGTGCAGCCTTGAATTCCAGCCATTGACCCCCAAAAACGCTTCTTGGGACCAGCGACAGCCCGTGGCGCTGATTCCAACGCGCACGGAGGATTCAAATGAGCAACCAGCCCGAGGGCCGGCCTTCAAGCAAGACGGACGCTGAGTCCGTCAATCCGGCACCGAGTCCTGATGGCGATACGCCGTCGGGTGCGGATGTGCCCGAAGATCCGCTTCGCGAAGCGTTGGCAAACGCCGATGACAACTGGAATCGGTACCTAAGAACAGCGGCCGAGCTCGAAAACGTCCGCAAACGCGCTGCCCGGGACCAGGAAAATGCGCGGAAATACGGAGTCGAGAAGTTGGCCGGTGACTTGCTGACTGTGCTGGACAGCCTCGAGGCGGGCCTGGAAGCAGGCGCCAATGCCGCTGTCGAAGACCTGCTCGCCGGCAAAGCAGCGACTCTGAATCTGCTGCGATCAGCCCTGGAACAGCACGGTGTTTCGGAGGTGGACCCGGAGGGCGAACAATTCAACCCTGAATTGCACGAAGCCATGAGCATGCAGCCATCGACCACCGCCGAGCCGGGTTCGGTCCTGACGGTGGTGCAGAAGGGCTATGAGCTCAATGGTCGCTTGCTGAGGCCGGCACGTGTGATCGTCGCGATGGAGCCCGGGGAGCCGGCAGGCGAGTAGTTCACCGGCTGAAAGGTACCAAAAATAGGCTGCGGAGCCTTGAAACGAGCCGATCAGAGCCCCAGATAGGGGCCTAGAGTTCAACCTGATTTTGGAGAGGGTAATGGGAAAGGTTATCGGTATTGATCTGGGCACGACGAATTCCTGCGTCGCCGTCATGGATGGCGATCAGGCCAAGGTCGTCGAAAACAGCGAAGGCGATCGTACGACCCCCTCGGTGGTCGCATTCACGAAAGATGACGAGGTCTTGGTCGGGCAGTCTGCCAAGCGCCAGGCGGTTACCAACCCGACGAATACACTGTTTGCGGTCAAGCGGCTGATCGGACGCCGATTTGAAGATGACGTGGTACAGCGCGACATCGACATGGTGCCCTACGCGATTGTGAAAGCCGACAACGGTGATGCCTGGGTGGAAGCGCAGGGCAAGAAAATGGCGGCACCAGAAATCTCCGCCCGGGTCCTGATGAAGATGAAATCAACCGCCGAAGATTACCTCGGTGAGCCGGTTACCGAAGCCGTCATCACCGTACCGGCATATTTTAACGACTCGCAACGCCAGGCGACCAAGGATGCCGGAAAAATTGCCGGCTTGAACGTTCAGCGAATTATCAATGAGCCGACTGCTGCTGCGCTGGCGTACGGCATGGATAAGCAGCGCGGCGACCGCAAGATCGCGGTTTTCGATCTGGGTGGCGGTACATTCGATATTTCCATCATCGAGATTGCCGAAATCGATGGCGAGCATCAATTCGAGGTGTTGGCAACGAATGGCGATACGTTTTTGGGAGGCGAAGACTTCGATATTCGCATCATCAATTATCTGGCGAGCGAATTTGAAAAAGAAAGCGGTGTGGATATTCGGAAGGATCCGCTGGCCATGCAGCGTCTGAAAGAGTCGGGAGAGAAAGCCAAGATTGAGCTGTCAACCGCCCAGCAGACCGAAATCAATTTGCCGTACATTACCGCGGACGCCAGTGGGCCCAAGCACCTGAAAATCAAGCTGACCCGGGCCAAGCTGGAATCGCTGGTCCATGATTTGATTTCGAAAACGATTGAGCCGTGCAAGGTCGCGTTGACTGATTCCGGCCTGAAGGTTGACGACATTGACGACGTCATCCTGGTCGGTGGCCAGACGCGGATGCCTAAGGTTCAGGAAGAGGTGTCCAACTTTTTCGGCAAGGAGCCGCGGAAAGATGTCAACCCGGACGAAGCCGTGGCAGTGGGTGCGGCAATCCAGGGCGGGGTTTTGGCCGGGGACGTCAAGGACGTGTTGCTGCTCGATGTAACGCCGCTGTCGCTGGGTATCGAAACCCTGGGT
>JAUWKW010000147.1 GCA_030614035.1 Chromatiales bacterium
AACCAGACTTGCGGCATAACACCCGGATATGTCGAGGATGTGTTCGGCGAACGGCTCGCGCACATCCGTGCCATCCGGCGACGGCTGGATCCAAACAACCGCTTGCTCAACCAGTTCTTCGCCGAACATATCGGCTGACGATAACTGATTCGACCGAAATGCCGACCCCGCATCACGCGAGTGCAGCAAAAGCATAGCCAAACGCCGGCGGCGCAGTTGTCCGTGCCTGATTAAGCTCTGCGACTGGCCGACCATTCGGTCGTTGCTTGCAGCGCTCCCGTTGATCTGCGACTCTGCGCGCAGATGTTTTCCTGCTCGATTTGTTCTGATCAATGACTCGGCCCGTATCGTCGGCCCGGGCGCTGCTACTCGTCGCCCTGACGTTCCTGAGTCCGGCCCTGCTGGCGGAAGATCAGCCGGCCGAAAGCCAGTCCGCGGCGACACCGGAGCCGAAAGAGGAGTCCTTGTGGGAAATGCGGCTGGCGGCATTTACTCGCTATGGGTCATCGTATCCCGCGTCCGAAGAGACGCAATTCAATTTCATTCCGTTGCCGTTTCCGGTCTACCGTGGCCGGTATTTGCGCCTGGGCGCCGACGCGGAAAAGCCGATACAGGGCCGGCTCTTTCGCCGAGATCGCATCCGACTCGGTATCGATTTCGACCTGCGCTTTGGCTCCGACAGCGACGAGATCGCGGCCCGGACCGGGATGCCCGACCTGGATTTTATGCTCGAGGCAGGACCGGAACTGGAGCTACAGTTCGTCGATGGACATCTGGCCGGCGGCGACCTGTTTTTGGCGTTGCAGTTGCGCGCTGCATTCTCGTTCGATGGGCTGGACCCGACCTACCGCGGCCTGGTGTTTAATCCCGAACTGCAATATCTGAAAAAACTCAGAAAACCGGGGCAACAATTGAGAGTGCGCCTGACGCCAACGTTCGCAAACAGCGATTACATGGCTTATTTCTACACTGTCGAACCACAGTTCGCGGCCCCGCAACGGTCCGCATTCGATGCAAAGTCCGGGTATATGGGAACGGATATATCGGTTGCGCTCCGTCAGCCCATCACAAAAAGGTTCGAAATCTGGGGTGGTCTCCGGTTCGGGTTTCACCAGGGAGCCAAAAACGACGACAGTCCGCTGTACACTCAGGACGTTACGCCGTCGATCTATGTGGTGTTCTTGTACAAGTTCTGGGAAAGCAAGAGAAAGGTGCCGGTCGAAGACTGACCGGCGTCAATAGAGCGGCCGGGGGCATGCACAAAACGAAGTTTCTTTTGCCTGATTACGAACCCACGATGCCGGTATGGATCCACCGGCTGGCCGCGTTATACGGCAACCGACCCCTGATTACGCTCGGTAAGCAGCGTATCAGCTATAACGATGCCGAGCGGCAATCCGCGCAACTGGCGCGTGGTTTGCTGGCCGCCGGGGTCAGAAAAGGCACCCACATTGGTCTGCTGATGCCGAACGGGCCGGACTGGATGCTCGCCTGGCTCGCCGCGACGCGCATCGGTGCCGTGGCCGTGCCACTGAGCACCTATCTCCGTCCGCGCGAACTCGTGACGATGCTCCGGCGCAGCGACGTCGAGGTATTGCTGACCTGGGCTGCGCTCGGCGATCAGGATTACCTGGACGGTCTGGAGCAATGCGTGGAGGAATTGGTCGAGGCGGTGCCGGGATCGATGGAGCTGGGTGCGCTGCCGCGGCTGAGCGCGGTTTATGCCTGGGGCGATACAACGAAAGCCTGGGCAAACGGCGGTGAGGCAGAATTGCTTGCGCTGGCGGACGCGCAGCCGACTTTTGATGATGCCTATCTCGAGGGCGTTGAACAGACCATTGCAGCCGAGGATCCGATGCTGATCATGTTCAGCTCCGGAAGCACCGGTGAGCCGAAGGGCGCTGTGCACAGCCACCGGGGAATCATTCAACATACGTTCAACGTTGCCAGCTTTCGGGACCTCGCGGTCGATGATCTCGTTTACAGTCCGATGCCGTTTTGCTGGGTCGGAGGATTTGCCGCCAACCTGCTTCCGATCATGCACTCCGGCGCCCGCATCGTCTGTCAGGAGCCCTTTGATCCCGGCGAGGCGCTGGGTCTGATCGAGCGCGAGCGCATCACCATCGCTTTTGGGCTGCCGCCGCACGGCAAGGCGATGGCCAGTCACCCGGCGTTTGCCAGCTGCGACCGCTCGTCATTGCGCGGGGGCAACCTGTTCGACATCTTACCCGATGCAGTCAAGCCTGCTGACCCGGGATTGCGGGCGCAATCGCTGGGTATGACCGAAACGGCCGGACCGCACACGCTGGATCTCGATGGACATGAACTGGCGGAAGCGCAACGTGGAACCGTCGGCAAAGCCATGCCCGGAATCGAACATAAACTCATTGATCCCGATACCGGGGTTATTTGTCCGCCAGGCACCGAAGGGGAAATCTGCGTGCGCGGTTATAACCTGATGCAGCGCTTGTACCAAGTTGATCCGGCGGAAACCTTTGATGCCGATGGTTACTATCACACCGGTGATCTCGGCGTGTTCGATGCCGATGGTTACCTGTTTTTCCGCGGGCGGCTCGGCGAAATCATCCGCAGCGGCGGCACCAACGTTGTGCCTCGCGAGGTCGAGGGGGCACTGGTCGAATGCGCAGGGGTCAGTGAAGCTTTCGTGTTTGGCGTGCCCGATGCGAAGCTGGGCACCGTGGGCGGCGCCGCGATTGTCCTCGAATCCGGCGCGTCGCTGACGGCCGATGAGCTGCGCAAGCAACTGAAAAACGTGCTGTCGGCCTACAAACTGCCACGCAGGATCGCGTTCGTCGCCAAGCGGGATCTGCCGCTGACGCGCACCGGCAAGGTTCACAAGGCGCGCTTGCGGGAACGACTGCAGGACGGGCACACTTGAAATCCCTAGCGGTTACCGTAAACAGCTGAGCCATGGTTATCAGTACGGCAGTGGAGGCGAATCCGGACGGTCACTCGATCGAGTACACCTATCTGCCGCCGGAGGCCGAGCTGCTGGAGCGTTTGCTCAAGGACTTGTTTGAGAACCACTGGGAGGAGCTGTTTTTTGGACCGTGTATCCAGGGCGCGGTGTTCGAATACCACGCCAGTTCCCAACCCCGTATCACGATGCTGGACGGCTACATGACGGTCAACTTTGGCGACTGGCATTGTCACCTGTGCCTCGGGCCGCACCATGGCCCGCCGTCGAACCCAACGCCACCGGACATTGCCGCCTGGCGCCGCGTCAGCAAGGCCGCGTTTTTTCGTCACCTGAACCGCGCGCAGGCGCCGACCGTATGGGGTTTCCGGTTGTGGAACGGCCGGGACGAACAGATGATTACTTTTTTCCTGCCGAATCCGTACTACGATGAGCACATGCGCCGGCAAAAACCCGATTGGCGCAAGCTGGAACTGTGGAACAATATACGCGCACGTTATGCCGACCTGCCTCCCGATGCGCCCGGTCCGGAGACCGAACTCGATCCGCACCAATAAGAGCCAGTATTAGCTCTGGTGAACCTATAGTCGGCAATCTGTTCAAAACGGAATCAAGGGGGGCTTGCATGCCAACAGACGCGGACAACGACACTCGTTCGGAGGTCGCGTTGACCTGGGTCACGCTGTTTGCTTCGACCGGGACATTGGTCTGCTGTGCGTTGCCTATCCTTCTCGTCACGCTCGGTCTGGGCGCGACGGTTGCGGCACTGACCGACGCAATTCCGGCGTTGATCAAAATTTCCGAGTACAAGACGTGGGTATTCGCCGGCGCCGGCGTATTGCTCGTTCTGTCTGCCTGGATCATGTATCGCCCGAACCGGACCTGTCCTTCCGATCCGGAATTGGCCCGAATATGTGCGCAGACCCTGAAATGGAACCGCCGAATCCTGTGGACTTCAGCGACCGTTTGGGGAATTGGTTTTTTTGCTGCATATTTGGCCCTGCCACTGCGGATTTGGCTGGGCGAATAGTCGGCGCGAGGGGTTGCCAACTCAAAAAAATGGTGGATTGTCATGAAAAAAGCAATAAGGATCCTTACTTTGTACGTGCTGCTGCTGGCAGCGGGTGTTTCGGTGGCCGAAACGCGCCAGGTGCTGATCATCGAAGTTCGAGGTCTGAATTGCCCGTTCTGTGCCTATGACGTCGGCGTCGCGCTCATGAAGATGCCGGGTGTTTTCCGTGCCGAAATCGATCTCGCCGAAAATCAGGCGCGCGTGTTCATGCTCGCCGGCCGAAACGCCGATGAGGAGCAGATACGGGCCGTCATCATTGCAGAGGGGCTCACGCCAGGCGCGAGCGAGCTGCAAACTGAGGAGACGTAGCGTCACCTGGACGACCCGACGGCCTGTCCATTCGGAGTAGAATATCGCGTTCAGCGAGAACCCCGGAGAGTCCGATGTTCATCAATTTCTGGTACGTAGCCGAAGAGAGCAAAAACGTTACCGAGCAGCCCACGGGGGTGCGAATGCTGGGACAGGATTTCGTGTTGTTCCGGGATTCCAGCGGCCAGGTGCGTTGCCTCAGCGATGTGTGCGTACACCGCGGGGGTTCGCTGGCCGTAGGCACGGTATACGGTGATTGTGTCGAATGTCGCTACCATGGCTGGCGGTATGACGGGGACGGCCATTGTGTCGAGATTCCTTCGCTCGGGGCGGATGCCAAGATACCAGCGAGGGCAAAAGTCGATTCGTACCCGACGATGGAGAAATACGACCTGGTTTTCGCGTTCCTCGGGGATCTGCCCGCCGACGAGCGCCCGCCGATCTCGGAAATTTCCGAG
>JAUWKW010000076.1 GCA_030614035.1 Chromatiales bacterium
AAGATCGAGGGCAAGATAATGCCGGTCAATAAACTGGAACTGACTCCGAAAATGGTGCGGCAAGCGGCCATGGAGCTGATGGACGAAGAGCAGATGGACTATTTCAATCGAGAACTCGAGCTCGATTTCGCCATCTCCAAAACGGGCTTGGGTCGCTTTCGGATTAACGTATTTCATCAGCGTGGGAATGTCGGCATGGTTATGCGCCATTTGACCGCAGAGGTGCCAACCCTGGAAGAACTGGGTATGCCTCCCATTCTCCAGGAACTGGTGATGTTCCGCCGTGGATTGGTTTTGATGGTTGGAGCGACCGGATCCGGCAAAACCACGACGCTGCCCGCAATGATCAATTATCGTAATGAGAAGGCTTCGTCGCACATAGTTACGATCGAAGATCCTATTGAGTATCTGCACCCGAATAAAAAGTCCATCATAAATCAGCGCGAGGTCGGTATAGACACCAAGTCTTACGCGCGAGCGCTAAGGAGCGCAATGCGGGAGGCGCCGGATGTGATCCTGGTTGGTGAAATTCGCGACCGGGAGTCGATGGAGGCCGTGATCCATCTGGCGGGAACCGGTCACCTCGTGATTGCGACCATGCACGCTAATAATGCTCCGGAAACCCTGGACCGTATGATTAATCTGTTTCCGCAGGATCAACATCGCCAGGTTTATATGGACTTGTCCCACTACCTGCGGGCGGTCATCTCGCAGCGCTTGGTTCGCAGCACCGATGGTAAGCTCGTCGCCGCTGTAGAAATCATGTTGAACACTGCGCATATTGCCGAACTGATAAATCGCGCGGACCTTGGTCAGGTCAAAGAATCGTTCCGGTCCAGTACCGAGGCGGGAATGCAAACCTTCGATCAGGCGCTCCTGGCGCTGTATAAACAAGGCCGGATATCGATGGAAGAGGCACTGGTGCACGCAGATTCACGCACCGATCTTGAGGCCAAGATTCACTTCTCATAGACTGATCGGGCGATCCTTCCCGCGAGTACCACTGCTCGCGCGTTAGACTTTTCTGGCTAGGCCGAACTCCGCTCGCTAGCCGGTTTTGCTGTTCAGTGTTTAGGGGTCACCCTCACCCGTATATATCGCTGCAGCTTCAAACACCGGCCCATCAACACAGACGCGCTTCATGGTAACTCCTGAGTCGGTATGCACGGCGACAGTACAACCGGCACAGCCTCCTACGGCGCAGGCCATGTATTCTTCGAGACACAGCTGACAGGGCAAACCGAATTCACTCGCCATTAACGCGACCGCATGCAACATCGGCTCGGGGCCACAGGCGAATACCTCTATCTCGCGGAGCGATTCAGACCGTAGCGATTCGAGCCAATCTCGCGCCAGGTCTGTGACATAGCCTTGGTAACAACCGGCATAGCCCTGTAGGCTGGCGAGCCGCGCCGGAATCTCGAGGTCCTCCAGCAGCGGCATCGTCGCCGTTGTCGTCTGTGATATGCCGGTCAGCGGCAATACAGACGGTGTCGTCTCGAACGGAAATGGTAGCTCGGATCCCATGAAGACCGCTGGACTGAGCGCTCTTTTGCCGCCGTGGCGCAGGTGTTCCGCCAGGAACACGATGGGCGGAATGCCGACTCCGCCGCCTATCATCAGTTGTACCGAATTCTTCTGATGGAGCCGAAAACCGTTGCCTATTGGGCCAAGAATACTGATGCGGTCTCCAGTCTCGGCCTGACTCAACGCTTGTAGCCCCGGACCTGCGATCTTGTAAAAAAAATCTACTGACCCTTCCCCCGGGGCAGACCGCATGATCGATAAAGGGCGCCGCATTGGAATGTCTGCGTCACAGCGCACATGGGCAAACATGCCCGGCCGCGCTTGTGCGGCACATTGCGGAGCATGCAGGCGCAGAATGAACTGGTCTTCGGGGAAGTCTAGTTGGTGGATGACGGTTGCGTCTTCGACAAAAATTGTGTTTCGAATGGCGTCGTTCATTGATTCTGCCGCGACTCAAATACCGCGGACAGAACCGCCATCCGGATCGCCAGGCCGTTATTGACCTGTTGGGTGATGACCGATTGTGGGCCATCGGCAACCGGACCCGCGATCTCGACGTCACGATTCATTGGTCCCGGGTGCATGACGATTGCGTCTGATCGCGCCCGGCTCAGCCTCTCTTCAGTTAGTCCATACTTTTCCAGGTACTCGTGGTTTGTCATCAGGCTGGATTTTCCCTTAATTCGTTCCCTTTGAATTCGGAGTGTCATTATCACGTCTGCATCATTGATGGCTTCATCTACATCGTCGACGAGTACACCTTGAGAATAAAACTCCATGTCAGGGACAAGTTCAGGCGGCGCCACCAAGCGCAACTCGTTAGACCCCATAGTTGAAAGGCCTTCTGCAAGGGATCGTGCGACCCGCGAATGTTTGAGGTCTCCGATCACCGTCACGGTCAGACCATCGAGACTCTGCTTGTGCTGGCGTATCGTGAGAAGGTCCAGAAGACCCTGGGTCGGATGGGAGACATCGGCTTCGCCGGCATTCAGTACACTCACGTTCGGTCGAACTTTGCGTGCTATGAATTCCGGTATGCCTGCGCTTGCATCCCTGACGACGAACACATCCGCTTCCATAGCTTGTAATGTGTAAATAGTGTCAAGAATACTTTCACCTTTTTTACGCGACGACATATTAACATCGAGGTTTAGTACGTGGGCGCTCATTCGCTTGGCGGCGAGTTCAAATGAAGCCCTGGTTCGGGTACTGGGCTCGAAAAACAGATTTACAACGGTGCGCCCATCAAGAGCTTTGTCTCTGATAGGCGGCGTACCGGGTTTGTGCCGATAAGTTTCGGAACGGTCAAGCAGGTTGCTAATAAAGTCGCGGCCCAGCCCCCGAAGTGTTAATAAATGACGGAGCTGTCCCGATTCGGTGAGTTGCAGGCATCCAGTCTCGGACTCTTTCATATTAGATCAAAGCTTGGGGCTGGATTGATTTATCCAGTTTTCCGCAATTAGCTTGGCCGCTAAGCTGTCCACGTCTTCACGTTTGAGCTTCTTGGTTCTAATTCCCTGCCGCCGTTGCTCTTTTAGCAGATCTCGCGCTTCCACCGAAGTAAGGCGTTCGTCGACAGTTTCAACCGGGATACCGTACCTCTCGGTCAATATGTCCACGAACTGCAAAACACGAGCGGTCATGGCAGATTCCGTCCCGTCCATATTATAGGGCAGGCCGATCACGAGCAGATTCGGAGCCCAATCCTGCACTGCCTTGTCCAGCTTCGGCCAGTCAGGAACGCCGTCCCGGGCCATTATCGTGCCTACCGTGGAACTGCTGCGGGTATGGGTTGATGCTGCAGCCAGGCCAATTCGTCGTTCGCCAAAATCGAGGGCCAGCACGCTCAGATTCATTGTTGATATTTTTTGGCGCCGGGCCATGCGAGGAAAAACTGTGAAATGAGCCGGCGGCTCTGGACCGATAGTTCGGCCCAAGTGTCATGCATGGCCGGCCTGTGTGCTCAGATTAGTCAGGTCTACACCAAGTTTCCGGGCTGCCTCATCCCAACGTCGTTCAAATGGGGTTTCGAAGACGATCCGTGGATCCGCCAGAACGCTGAGCCAGGCGTTGTCACGAATTTCGGCGTCCAGTTGACCGGCACCCCAACCGGCATAACCCAGCACGATGAGTGCGCGTTCAGGGCCATTTCCAGTCGCCAGAGAGGCCAGAATGTCCTGAGAGGTCGTGACAAATATGGATTCGCCTACCGGCATTGTGGCCTCCCATTCTCGCGTTGACTCATGCAACACGAATCCGCGTTCGGTCTGAACAGGACCACCGCGAAGCACTGGTTGAGCCGTGAGAGCCTCATCGGGGGAGTCGAGCGACAATTGCTCCAAAACTTCTCCAAGGCCCATATCGAGAGGTCGATTAATGACGAGCCCCAAGGCTCCCATATCACTGTGTTCGCAAATGTACGTGACGGTTTGGTGAAAGTTCGGATCCATCATCGTTGGCATCGCGATCAGCAGATGCCCAGTCATATGGGTGGTATCAGTCACGGTTCCAGTATCGTCCTCATCGGATCGAGGCACAAGTTGCCGAGCGCGATATCGCTACGATTCACCTGCCATCGTTACGTTGGCACGGACTGATGTTTCCCCGGTAAATCGCCATTCATAGGCAAAACGAAGCACGTCATAATCTTGATGCAGAAACTCGGGGAAAGCTTCAAAAGGCGCCGCCAGAATTAGAATCTCCATAGCAGCTTGATCCAGTCGGCGCTCGCCCGATGAGGTCAGCACGATCACCTCCTCGAGCGTTCCATCTGCCGCAATTGCAACCTCTAATGTTGGATTCCTCAGAAGGTTCCGATGGCTGATATCGTGAGGGAAGTTGTTCGTACCGACCCGTTCAACCTTGCGTTTCCATGAGTCCAGATAGGCGGCAATTCGGGATTCGCGCGTGTTCGCGCTGATGACAAGCTGGCGCTGGGCGGTGCTCGGCAAAAGTGTCTCACTGTCCGGCGTCGCTAAGATCTCAATGGGGTTTTCTGCGCCCGGCATTCCTCGCAATGTCGGCTTGGTTTGAGCCTGATTTTGATAATCGTCCGGAATCTTATTTTGGCTGTCTTGCTTATGAGTGTTTACCGTCAGTCGCATCGTGGGGGTGGGCGTCCCCTGGTCCAATGCTTCGGGATCTCCGTCCTGGTCGGGTCCGGGCATTCTTGGACGATTATTGCGGCCATACGCGACCTGCACCGGAATGTCGTCGCTAACGTTTCCGGATCCGCTTAGATTGCGCTCGGCGAGTAGCTGCGCATCGTCTGGTGCGCGCTGTTTTTCGTACTCGCCAGTGATCAAAACGACTTCCAGCGTCGTTGCATCGTCGGAAACAAACGGATCATCGACTCCGGTAAAAGTAACGCCCATGATCACGACGCCGTGAAACAGGGCGGCGAGGAACATCGTGGAAGATAGGTGATTTCCGGCCCAGTTCGGCATCGAAATCAACGGTCCCGCACTCTCGGCTCCATCCATCAGAACAGCGTTCCCTGGCGTAGCGGCAGGCTGCTGGGGCAAGAAACCCTTACTGCCTTTCCCCAGACTATCCATAGCCTTAACATGAATACCTCAATTATACGTGCTGTGGCGCCCACCGGCGGTATTCCATCACATTATTTCGGCCTTCCCAAGGCATCGCGTCCCGGCTTGTCTCGCTAAGGCCAAGCGCAACAAGGCTCCCAAGGGCGGGGGGTCGCCGTCGGCGCAAAACCCACCGCTAAGCGGCGGCCTGACGCTCTCTCAGGGTTTCTTCGATGCTATCGAACAGGGATTCGGCAAGATCACAACCTGCTAGCTTCTTAAGTTCACGAATGCCGGTTGGACTGGTGACATTGATTTCCGTCAGGTAATCCCCGATCACATCGAGCCCGGCGAATAGAACCCCCTTCTCCTTCAATACAGGGCCAACTTGCTGACAGATCCATCGGTCACGATCCGAGAGTTCCCTGGTCTGCGCTTTAGCCCCCATGACGAGGTTTCCCCGGCTGTCATCGCCCTGCGGTACCCGCGCAAGCACATAATCAGCCGGCTCACCGTGCACGAGAATAATCCGTTTATCGCCATTCCGGATTTCCGGAACGTACCGCTGCGCCATGATGTGTCGGGTCTCTTCTCCGGTAATGGTCTCAAAGATAACGTTAGCGTTCGATTCGTTTTTTTCCACCACGAAAATCGATCGCCCCCCCATACTGTCCAGGGGTTTCACTACTATTTTTGCCTGTTCTTTCAGAAACGTTTTCAGTTCCCGAATCGACCGTGTAATCAAGGTATCGGGACAGCAATGTGGAAACCATGATGTGAACGCTTTCTCATTTATGTCTCTCAGGCTGGCCGGGCGGTTAACTATCAACACCCCGCTTTCTTCCGCCTGCTCCAGGATATAGGTTGTGTAGATATATTCAGTGTCAAAGGGCGGATCTTTGCGCATCAATACGACATCCAATTCGGCCAGCTTGATGGTCGTCACGGGGCTCAGCTCGAACCAACAGTCTTGATCATCTGTAACAGTCAGCTTACGTCTGTTCCCGAGCGCTTCCCCGTTTAACAGACGCAAATCGATCTGCTCGAAGTAGTGCAAGTCATGGCCGCGTTTCTGAGCCGCCAGTAGCATTGCAAGAGTGCTGTCCTTCGCCGGGCTTATTTCGGCGATCGGATCCATTACGACACCGACCTGAATACTGCTCATACGGTTCTCCGGTTGGGGCAGCGGGAATTTAAGCTGTCAGTCCAATTGGCATCATATTAGGTTCAAGACCTGCTGAAATATCGGCCTCAGCCGAGTATTATCCGAGCAGTGTGCGCTCAGGGTTCTGCCGGTCCGGCAGGCCGATTGAACGTTTTGGTCGCGGTATACGGGTTTTCTCAGCAGCGGTCCTTGAGCAATATACAGGGGTCAATCAAGCTTTGTTCCGGCAACGAGTGCGCTCCAGCCAGCCCGGTTCCTTGGATGCATAGATTACATTATGTTAAAAGAGGGAAATCCCGCTCCAGTCAGGGAGACGCATGTGGCTGATGAGGCGGCTTCAAACCTTCAGGGACTGAAAATCCTGATTATCGATGATAGTAAGACCATACGTCGTACGGCTGAGACGCTGTTGTCGAAGGAGGGATGCACGGTCTTCACGGCAGTGGACGGCTTCGACGCCCTTTCAAAAATCGCTGATCATCGCCCGGACGTCATCTTTGTAGACATCATGATGCCACGTCTTGACGGCTATCAGACCTGTTCGTTAATCAAGCACAACAGCAACTTTAAAAACACGCCGGTCATTATGCTCTCACGTAAGGATGGCCTGTTCGATCGGGCGCGCGGACGAATTGTGGGTGCCGAGCAATTTTTGACGAAGCCGTTTACCAAAGACGAGCTTCTGGGGGCGATTACGCGGCAGGTTTCCGGCTAGACCAAGAGGAGTGCGCAGATTGGCCC
>JAUWKW010000117.1 GCA_030614035.1 Chromatiales bacterium
GTCTCGGTTTCCAGTGCCCGCTCCGCGGAGGCTGGCGTTTCCACGTAACCCAGATAGTTGGCGACCGAGGCTAGCTTGGTCAATGCAGTTGCCGCGCGATCGTGGTCATCACGAAAATTCTCGCCATCCGAGGCATAGAACAGATAAATATTGAAGCGCGACGGATCGTAACGCTCCGAAACGATCTGTTCGGCCGCGTTGAAAGCCGAAGATGCGACCGTGCCGCCGGAACCGCGCACTTGGAAAAATTCTTCTTCGTCGAATTCCCAGGCCTTTACGGTATGCGCGATGAACACCGGCTCGATGCGCGTATACTGGCGACGCAGTCCCTGCACAACCCAGAAAAAGAAGGTTTTCGCCAGCTGCCGGTCACGGTCACGCATGCTCGACGACACGTCCATGGCAAAGATCACCACGGCCTGGGTCGTGGGCCGCTCCCGCATCACCAGTTGCCTGTATCTCAGATCCTCATTGACGAACATCGGACCGTCGGGATTAATGGCGCGACGCTTGATCGATTCTTTCATCGATCGGCGGCGGTCGAGACGCGAACGGGCGCCGCGTTTATCCCAGCCCTCCCGGGTGTAAGCGTTTTCCTGGGTTGCCCCTTCCTTGGTCTGCAGGTTCGGGAGTTTCAGCTCCTCCCACAACCAGTCAACGATATCGTCAACCTTGAGTTCCAGCACAAACTCGTAACCGCCGTCTTCGTTGCCGCCCTCACCCTTCGCGCCGCCTTTGCCCTTTTTTGTCGGCTTGGCCAGCACGTCACCAGGTTTGGCCTCACCCTGACCGGCACCATTGCCTTCCTTGGACTCGTGTAAACGAAAGCGAAAATGCTCGAGGAATTTGACCGGTACCTTGACGGAACGATTGCCGTTACTACCGAGCACGCCGGAGCTGGAAATCAGTTCGGGGAGCTTCTCCTGGACCGCCTTCCGTATTTTCTCGTTGTGCCGCAACCAGTCCCTGGCGCCGCGCGAGAACAAGTCGTACCACCTCCCATCACCTTCCCCATAACCCGAAAAGGTTGACAGCAAGCTCGTTTTTTTATTTCGATCAGCCATCAAACTCATTCCCGTGTGTGAGACTTACTCCTGCGAAAGCAAGGTAGTCACGTAACTCAGCGCTTCCATGGCACTGTGTTCGTCGTAACCGTATTCGCGCACCAGGCGCTCCTGGACGGCCGAGATCTTTTGCTCCGCGTCCTCATCCGGCCGCGCTGCCGAAGTAACCAGCCGCAGCACATCGCGTCGCTCCTCGAACAGGTACTGCTCGATTGCTTCGTGCAGCCGCGAGTGACTGTCCAGCGTAAATTTTTCGCCGGCCTTGAACGACATCATCGCCTTACGCACAACCTCCTGCCGGAACGAGCTCTTGCCGGACTCGGAAATCTTGATCTTTTCCTCGACCTGACGCAAAAAACGCTCGTCAGCGGGGCGGCCCTCGCCGGTAATCGGGTCGGTCACTTCGCGTTGATCCAGCGACGCTTCAACCTCATCAAGGTATTTCTCCAGCAATTGTTGGGCCTCGCTTTCGAACGAGGCAAACAGAGCGCGGTGCACGTCTTCTTTGACCCACCGGTTGTAGAAGTCTTTGCGCGCCAATACCAGAAAGTCGACCCATTGCTTCTTCTGCGATGCATCCATGCGCGCATCGCTCTCAATGTTGTCCTTTAGCGCCAACAACATTTCCATACTGGTCAGGCTGCGAGCATCGCTGCGGGTGATTGCGTTGGAGATCGAGTTGATGACGAAGCGCGGGCTGACGCCAGTCAGACCTTCTTCGGATGATTCCGCCTTTATACGATCAACCTCGCTGATAGAAAATCCCTCGACATCTTCACTGGCGTAAAGGCGCAGCTTCTTCGTCAGGTCCAGTCCCTCTCGCTCTGGATTCTCAAGCCGTGTGAGCAGCGCAAATACCGAAGCCAGGTTCAGCACATGCGGATCCAGATGTACCTCGCGGAACGCAGGCGCATTTGAAACCAGCTTGCTGTAAATTCTCGATTCGTCCTTATAGGACAGTGTGTACGGTACCTTGACGATAACCATGCGATCCAGAAGCGCCTCGTTTTCTTTCTCCTGGAGAAACTTGTTGAACTCGGCGAGATTCGTGTGCGCCAGGATGGTCTCATCCAGGTGGATTAACGGGAAGCGTGACACCTTGACGTTTTTCTCCTGGGTCAACGTCAACAGCAGGTACAGGAATTCACGCTTGACCTTGAGAATCTCGATCATCTCGAGCACACCGCGGCTGGCCGAATAGACCGCGCCGGACCATGACCAGGCACGCGGGTCGCCTTCGTCGCCGACATCGGCGACTTTTGACAGATCGACCGAGCCTACCAGGTCGGCAATATCGGCAGTTGTCGGGTCGTGTGGCGCATAGGTGCCGATACCAACGCGTGAGGCTTCGGACAGGAATACCCTTTCCACCGGAAATCGCATGAAATCGCCTTCGAATTCGTCGTCAAGCCGAGCCTGGCTGTGCGGGCTCAATTCACCGGCGGTATCGACCCCGTAAGTCTTGCGAAAACTGGCACGCATGCTGGCCGGAACCAGATTCAGCGGCGACTCGTGCAGCGGTGAGCCGCCGAGCGCATAGAGGGCTCCCTCGTCGGTATGACTGTATTCCTCTAAAGCCCGCTTCAGCAGGATCACCATCGTGGACTTTCCGCCCGATGGCGGACCCAGCAATAAAAGCAAACGCCGGCCAACATCGGAACCGGCGCTGGCGGCTTTGAAATATTCAACAACGCGATCTAACGCGTTATCGATACCGAATAAATCTTCGGTAAACAGTTCGGTCGGAACAGTGGATTCTGAGTCTTCAACGCGGCGCTTATTGCGGTACCAACACAACATATCGAAAATGTATTGGTGACTGACGCGCGTGTAACGACGGGGATTGGAAGGAACAATCTCGCTGAGAAAATCGGCGAAGGTCCCGCTCCATCGCGAGGCCTTGTGTTCTGAAGCAAATGCGTTCAAATCCTCTATAAAGGTGAGGGTTCTTTGATTGCCCGTATCCTGGTTCTTATCAGGTACGACTCGCATGTTCAATCTCCTCAGGTCCGCGAAGGTTTCTCAGCCCGTCGGTTTATTGTTGCTTTTATTTTTCGTGTGTTGAGATGCCCCCTTACCCCTATGCTGCAAAAATTAATGACCCAGTGCTTTCCCGGTACCGGGTACGCTGTCAGACTCCCCTTTGGGGGATTCCAAGTCTGTGAGAACGGTCACAATACTCGCATCTTTTGAACATAATTTCTCGCTAATTCGGGGCCTGGAAGGCAGATCACGGGGGGTTGGATGCTGTCGCGCTGCATGTGCTAAATCGTCCAAAACCCGGGTCACACCAAACCTGGTCACAGACGCAGCAGCGCGAATCCTTTTATATATAAAGGCTTCGAGTGGCGGAGGCGACCGCCGCATCAGCCAAGACCTCAATTCCGTAGCGGTTTGTCGACCGTCACTCGGCCCGACTGCGCCACACCAGTGAGCCAAACTCATTTAACCTAATGCCAGCTTGCTAAAATCCCAATCCAATAAAAAGAATCTGACCGTTACCCCGGTGTATACCTACCCTTATCCCCGACCCGCAGTAAGCGTGGACATCGCGTTGCTGACCGGACGTACGTCACCGCGACGTATTTTGCTGATCCGCAGGAAAAACCTACCGTTCCAGGGTCAGTGGGCCTTACCCGGCGGATTCGTTGATCAGGATGAAGACCTGGAACCGGCTGCTCAGCGCGAACTGGCCGAAGAAACCGGGATCACCGGGCTGAGGCTGACCCAAATGCAAACCTTCGGCAAGCCGGGCCGGGATCCGCGCGGCCATACTGTATCGATCGTGTACCTGTCAGTGCTCGATTCCGAGCCGGATGGACTCCGCGCAGGTAGTGATGCGGCAGAAGCGCGTTGGTTCAGCACTGACGCTTTGCCAACGCTGGCATTCGATCACTCAAATATTATTTCTGTAGCACTTAAGCGCGCCGAACGGGACAGCTAGGACGGCCAGAGCAAAATCAAGCTGCACGCTACTCGTCGCGCAATGCTTCCAATGGATCGAGCCCGGATGCTTGGATAGCCGGCAATACACCGGCCATCAGGCCTATAAGGATCGCGACGCCTTCGGCAAACAGCACATACGGTAGCGAAAGACTGACCGGCAGCGCCGGCATCACCAAGCCGAGCAATTCAAGGCCGCCGCCGCCGATGAGCAGACCCCCCAGACCGCCCAATCCGGCCAGCAACACAGATTCACCTAAAAACAGCCATTGAATCTGCTTTCGTTGCGCACCAACAGCCCCTAGTAACCCGATTTCCGACGTGCGCTCGCGGACGGCAATCGTCATGATCGTAAATATTCCGACGCCGCCGACCAGCAGTGAAATGCCGCCCAGTGCACCGACCGCAAAGGTAACGACGTCCAAAATCGAGCCGAGCACATCCAGCATTTGTTCTTGCGATGTGATCGTAAAATCCTCACCGCCATGTCTCGCCATCATTAACCGATGGATTCCTGCCTTCACCTCGTCAACCGACGCAGCCTCATCGTAGAGTACGTCGATCTCGAACAGGCTATCGCGGTTGAACAATGCCAATGAACGGGCAGCAGGTATGTACACGGCGTCGTCCAGATCGATACCCAGCATGTTGCCTTTCGATTCCATGATGCCGACGACCCGATAGCGGTCGCCGCCGATACGAATGCGCGCACCGCGCGGATTTTCTGATCGAAACAGTTCATTTCGAAGCGTGCTGCCAAGAACGGCGAGTGCGCGTGGCGCTTGCGGATCATCCGGCGGCAGAAATTCGCCGGCTCCGACTCGAAAAGAAAAAACGTCCGGAAAATTTGAGCCGACACCATAAACACTGGTGCGCCGCTGACGGCCGCCCCCTTTTACCAAGGCATTGCCCTGCACCATTGGTATGGTCGCCTGGACACCGCTGACTCGCCTCAATGCCTCTGCATCGTCGAGACTCAACGGCCGCACCGTCCCGAACGCGCCACCCATCGGCGCACCGAAAGTCTCTGTCTTACCAGGCGTCACCGCGATCAGGTTCGTACCAAACTGGGTGAATTCGCTCAGCACAAACTGGTGAAGGCCCTCACCGATGGACGTCAGCAGCACGACGGCAGCAACCCCGATGCCGATTCCAAGCGCTGTCAGTCCTGCCCGCAAGCGATGCGCAATGGCGGCGCCAGCGGCAAAGCCGACGATGTCCTTAAACCGCATCGGCATGGCCGGCGGCAATTCTGGCCGGTCGTGTGTTGCTCCATCAATTGGTTCGCGCATTACGCCGCGTCACCGGAATTGATCGACAACAATGGTTCTGCAGACTTATTCATTTATACCGTGATTACTGTCTGGCCAACGCCGCCACCGGCTCCAGCAGGGCGGCGCGACGGGCCGGCAAGATGCCGAACAGCAGGCCACTTGCCATCGCAACCCCCAACGCGGCGCCGACCGCCCACAATGGCGGCGTGAAATCCAGGGCCGGGAAAACCCG
>JAUWKW010000161.1 GCA_030614035.1 Chromatiales bacterium
AGAAGTATTGACCAGCCGCCCCGGTGGCAGAGTGGCCTGCTGTACCCAGGCCGCGTAACCAGCGCCGTTTAGCAGGATCCGTTCCAGTTCGGCCCATTGGGCTTCACCGGGAATCCGGTCCGGCTCCCAGTGGACCGACACCGCGTCGAGCTCGTAGCGACGCGGCAGGTATTGATAGACTGGATGGGAAAACACGCATGGTCCGTCACCGAGATCGTCGAAGGCCTGTTCGAAAGACCTATCCAGACTACGCAGCTCCAGCGCAAGCGCCTCGTAAGCGGCGCGAAACTCCGCTTCCCGTTCGGGGCGCAGCTTGATCAGGCTATGCAGGATCGCCTGTGCCTGGGCGACTGCGATCTCGGTGTCGAGCCAGGTCGTGAATGCGAGCTCGCTATGGTTGTGGTCCCCTTCGGGCCCATGGCTGTGAGTCACCGCCTGATCCACACTTATATACTGATCCGCAACTGCCGCAGAAGTATTGACCAGCCGCCCCGGTGGCAGAGTGGCCTGCTGTACCCAGGCCGCGTAACCAGCGCCGTTTAGCAGGATCAGGTCGGCCTGCTGGTAGCGGCCGATGGTTTCAGCATCGGGCCGCCAGTAAGCAGGGTCGACACCTGCCGGGACCGGAAATTCAACCGTGGCGGCGTCGCCGACAATGCGCGCTGCCATGTAAGCCAGCGGATAATTGACTGTATATATGACCGGGCTGGCGGGGGAATCCAGGCCTTGAAACGGCTGGTCCGCATCGGGCGCCCGCTGACAGGCGCTCAGCACCACGATCGCCGCAACCAACTGGCCGATGACGATAAACGGGTGACGCATCTGTATCCGCCCGATCACGATAGGATCAGGTTCTCAATCAGATCGGTCCCGTACTGGCTGGTCAGCACGGTCAATACCGCAGCCAACAGGACCGCCAGCACCAGTACCACAATGACTTCAGACACCAATGTGCCGCTGACGTGTATCCGGGACGCACCGATTTTAAACATCGTGTCGATCTCCCGGCGCCGCAGACGCAGCGACAACATGAACACCAACGCAGCGGTCGCGACAGTGGCCAGGCCAACAATGACTACTGCGGCGACGACAAACTGTTGAATGCTTACGACAGTTCCGAGCAACTCTTCTATTACCGACAGCGGTTCGATGATCTGGCTCGCGTCACTCTCCCCCTGGTATCGCCCCATCAGCAATACACCGGATTTCTGGTCCACCGGCACCGCCATCACCGCGCTGAGCGGGAATTCGGCATTGTCGCCGTGAAAGTGAAATGAATCGATATTCTCTTCAGTGATCTCGTTGTATTGAACGACCGATGCATTCGCAACGATGCGGTTGCCCTCGCGGCTCAACACGGCAGAGGACGCCTCCGGACTGGCCAACTCCTGATGACCATGACCGAGGCCTTCCATGATCCAGGCGGTTTTGACATCGACAAAGATCGCCTCATCATCGGGCGAGAAATTGGGCGCCAACACGCCGGTGATTTTCATTTTCAGCGGGTAGACGCCCGCCAGATCGAAGACGGTTTCCGGCGACGACACCACCGCATCGCCGGCCCCAAGGCTTAATCTTTGCGCAACCGTCGCGCCGATCACAGCCTCACCCAGCGTCGCCATCATGCGGCCCTCGGCCAGCGACAAACCCCGGAATTCGAAATAATCCAGCGTCGTTCCGACTATCGGTTGACCACGGGAACGAAACCGCACATATAAAGGTATCGGCGTTGCTAATTCTGATGCACCGATGCGCTCGGCTTCGGCATACCGGGTCAACGCCGGCGTATCCGACTCGAAATACAGCGAATTCAAAGCAAGTTCCAACGGACTGCCCCTCGCGCCCACCAGCAGCGGTGTCGCGCCGGCCCGGGCCGTCAGTTGTTGCGCGCTCTGGTCCACCAGCACGTTCAAGCCGACCGGCAGGTAAATAATCAACATGATCGAAGCGATCAGGATGCCGGTCTTGATCCGGTGATAGGCGATATAACGCCAGGCGAGATAAAGCACATCATTCATGTAGGCGGTACCGCTTCGGCAGGCTGCTCTGCTGTCCCGCTGGCATGAAACTGCTTGAAGTCGATGACGGTCGAAAAGCGGTCGATCAGATCGTGATCATGCGTCACGGTGACCAGCGTTGCGACTTCGCGATTAGCGTAGTCGAACAGGATGTCCAGTACCCGGTCGGTATTGGCCGGATCGAGATTACCGGTCGGTTCGTCGGCCAACAAAAGGGGCGGTCGGGTGATCAGCGCCCGGCAGACCGCTGCCCGCTGGCGTTCGCCCTGGGATAGCTGATCCGGATAGCGCGCCAGCTTGTCAGCAATCTCCACTTCGTCGGCCAGCGCGAGCGCCCGGTCGCGTACATCAGGCGTAAGCGGTAAGGCACGGCTGACCCTGAACGGCAGCAGGATATTGTCCAGCACCGTCAGGTACTCGAGTAATTCAAATTCCTGAAACACCAGCCCAATAGCTGAAATTCGAAACTTCCTGCGGTCGCTCTCGCTAAGGCTTCCGACGTCGACACCGTTGGTCTCGATACGCCCGCTTGCCGGCAATGCAATGCCAGCAATCAGGTTCAGCAGCGTCGTTTTGCCACTTCCGCTAGACCCGGTTACCGCGACAGACTCGCCGTCGTTAATGTTCAGTTCGGCAATCCGCAGGCTGAAGTCTGCCTGGCCGTAGGAGAAAAAGAGATCCTTAACGTGAATCACGATTAGACATATAGCGTGAGTGCAGCTACGCCGCCTTCTCAATTCTTGAGCTTTCGGCGCCAGAGTATACCTCCGTGTTACCGGAGATGACGGGCCTGCCGTTGTTATATAAGAGATGTAGCTCACGTGATCTCCGCGTAAGCGGCAGCAGGAATGGTGCTATTTCCGGGTCTGTGGTAGCGTTTACGTCAAGGATGCCGAAGCGATTGCTCCGGCATCAGACAAACCGGCATGACGAATAAGAACAATCAGAGCCAACCGGCGCAACTCAGTCTTGCTAACGGAAGCCACGACAGTCTGCAGGCCTCGCTGACAGGCGATTGGCTGCTTGGCAACGGGCTGCCTGATGCAGATCAGGTCACCGCGCGGTTCGCCGGGACGTCCGGGGTGCAGCGGCTCGAATATGCGGCACCGGATCTCGGGCGCTGGGACTCCGGGCTGATGACGTTCCTGGTCAACATCCAACGCAATGCCGACGACGCCGGTATTGCCGTCGATCCATCAGGCCTTCCCGAAGGCGCTCAGAAGCTGCTGCAACTAGCCTTCGCCGTCAAGGAGCGCGAAGGCGCACGCCGCGTGCTAAAACGCGAATCGTTTTTCGAGCAGGTCGGTAAAGCGACCGATGAAATGTGGCAGCAATCGGTTGCACTGGTTAGCTTCCTCGGCGAACTGATGCAGTCTTTCGCTCGCCTGCTCAAGGGCAAAGCCAATTTCCAGCGCTCCGATCTGTTGGTCGTACTCCAGGAAGCCGGCGCAGAAGCGCTGCCAATCGTCAGCCTGATCAGTTTCCTGATCGGAATGATCTTTGCGTTCGTCGGGGTCATACAATTGCAAGCGTTGGGGGCCGGCATATACACGGCGGACCTGGTAGCGGTTGCGATGGTGCGGGAGATGGCCGCAATCATGACCGGCATCATAATGGCGGGTCGCACCGGCGCCTCATATGCGGCCCAACTGGGTACGATGAAAGTCAACGAGGAGATCGATGCACTGACGACGATGGGCATCGATCCAATCGACTTCCTGGTTCTACCCCGGGTCATTGCGCTGATCATCATGATGCCGTTTCTTACGATGTACGGAAGCCTGATGGGCATCCTCGGTGGCATGGTCGTCGGAGTGTCCATGCTCGACGTCAACGTGCTCCAGTATGTCGAGCAAACCAAGGCCGCCGTTGGCCTTAACGATCTGTTTGGCGGACTGTTCAAGGCCGTTGTCTATGGCACGCTGGTTGCAACGGCGGGCACGCAGCAGGGCATAGCCTGCGGCAACAGCGCGATGGCGGTCGGGCAGGCGACGACCAAAGCCGTGGGTATGGGCATCGTATTAATCGTCGTCAGCGCATCGATCCTGACCGTCATCTATATCAATATCGGAATTTAGGCGATGGCAACGGCAACTCCGCATATTTCAGTAGTTAACGTCAGGATGGCCTACGGCGATTTCCTGATTCAGCAGAACCTGACGTTCAACGTCAATCGCGGCGAGGTCTTTATCATCATGGGCCCCAGCGGTTGCGGCAAAAGCACGGTGTTAAAAAGCCTGGGTGGCCTGAAGTCTCCGGCCGAAGGTGCGGTGATGTTCAGCGGCGAGGACTTCTGGGGCGCACCGGAGTCCGAACAGGAACAGTGGAAGCGCCGCTTCGGCATGCTGTTTCAGAGCGGAGCGTTATGGAGTTCAATGACGCTGGCCGAGAA
>JAUWKW010000127.1 GCA_030614035.1 Chromatiales bacterium
CGGCAATCACACCCAGCTCAGGATTCGCGATTAACAGGCCCTGGTCTAAGGGCGCAACGGTTATACCGATTTTCTGCTGGCCTGAAACGAAGTCGAACCACCCGTTTACGGCTGTAATACCAATCTGCCGATTGCCGAGCATGTCCGACAATATTTCGCGCCGTCCCGGCGACTCGGTGACCATTAACAGCCGGCCGTCATACCCATCCAGGAATTCCAGCAGCCGCTGCAGCGGTTGGGGGGCACGGTGGCTGACCAGCACACGCGGGGCGGCGGCAACGTTCAGATTTGAAATCTTCCCTTCTGTTGGACCGGGAGGGATCTCGTGGCTGTACAGAATGAGTCGGCGGCGTTTCCGGAGAATCTGAGCATGAATGTCCGGATTGCAGAATAGTTCGTCGGGTTCCAGTGCCGGCCGGTCTGCATCCAGACCGGCTTGTTCATACCGTTGCCTGATCTGTTGCCAGCTGTTCGCTAAAGCCGCCTCGCTATCGTCGATGCTGACGATCAGGGTTTCCTCGTTCAGGTAATCCCAGATGGTCGCCGTGTTGTCAAAGAACAGCGGCAAATAATTCTCGATTCCGCCGGGTAGCCTGCGCTCGGACACCTCGCGGTAAATCGAGGAATCATTCGGATTGCCGTCGAAGCGGGTGCGGAAGTTTCGCCGAAAAGCAGCAATCGCTTGTTCTGTTTGCGGGAATTCTCGCGCCGGCAATGTCGCCAGGTGATCGAGCCGGTTGATCGAGATCTGTGTATCCGGGTCGAAGCTGCGAATCGTTTCAAGTTTGTCGTCGAAAAAGTCAAGACGAGCTGGAAATTCCGAGCCCATGGGAAACACATCCACTAGCGAACCGCGGACGGCGTATTCACCGTGTTGCTCGACCTGACTGACTCGCTGATAACCCGCGGCAGTAAGTTGTTCGCGGAACCGTTCGAGCGAAAGTTTCTGCCCTGCGCTGAGATCAATGCTTTGCCCCCGTATGTAATCTATCGGGGGCAAGCGGTAAAACAGCGTGGGGACGGCGACCAGCAAACTCTTTATGTCACCGTTTGCAAGTTCCCGCAGCACAGTCAGGCGCCTCGAAAGCAGGTCCTGATGGGGGCTAAAGCTGTCATATGGCAGTGTTTCCAGATCGGGAAACAAATCGATCGCGGAACTCTCACCAGAGAAGAATTGCAGCTGAGCGGCCAGGGATTCGGCCGCAGCTACGGATGGGACGAGTACCACACAAGGCGCAGCGGTATTTGCAGTGAGTTCGGAGATAAACAATGCCGGCGCACAGCCGTATGCCTTGCCTACCTGCGTTACCTCGCCTGGACTGCCGGGCAAGGCTGCTTCGGAGAGCAGTACTGGGTTCACTCCCATGTCTTGTCGTGGGTAGGGGCGCGCGCTGGCGGGACGGGGCCGGAATTATGCCATAGCGACGGATTGATGGGGGAAGACCGCAGCGACCGCTTGGCCAACGAAGGCCGTTGTCAGTTCAGGAATTCCGCACCCAGAACTCGGTTTAAGGTTTCACTACCGAGTGTATGACGTTCTGATATTCGAAATAGACAACGAAGTCGCTGTATTCCCATCGAGCAATTGGCGGATCGCCGACTGGGCTGACTCGGGATACCGGTTCTCCCCAGGTTGATGCAACCTTGTCCATGGTCATGCCGCGCGCTGGGCGGGACGAGGCGGATGTCTGGGCGCTATCCAGTTCGTCTATCAGCAGGGTGTCCGAAAATACTGTTGTCGGAGCGCCAAGAATCGTCAATAGAATGGCAAACACGCTGCGCCTGAGCATGATAACCTCCTCACAACACAATCGCCCGACTATACACCCGCTTCGGGGCCGATACATAACGAGTTCTATGGACAACGCCAGAAAAATAGTGTACGAGAACATCCCTTTTTCCAGACTGGGGCCGGCCGGCGGGTGGGGTGCCGGGTAAGTTTCCGGAAGCGGCCGTGAGGCGTCCAGTCGCATTATTCGTGGGCCTCCGTTATCTGCAGGCACGCAGTGGCAGTCGGTTCGTGTCGTTTGTCGCGCTGACGTCAGTCATTGGCGTAACCTTGGGCGTCGCTGCACTGATTGTCGTGCTGTCCGTGATGAACGGATTCGAGAACGAATTGCGCGGTCGGTTATTGAGCATGACATCGCACGCGTCGATCTACGCGAAGGGCGGTCTATTGAACTGGCAGAGCATCGTTCGCGACGTGCGTTCCGACCCGGAAATCGATGGTGCCGCTCCCTACATTGAGATTGAAGGCATGCTGGCCAGTGGCGGGGTGTTGGCAGGAGCAATTATCACCGGCATAGCACCGGCGTTGGAGCCGGAGGTGTCGGAAGTAGCACAACACATGCAGGTTGGCAGCTTCGCTGACCTGGAGCCCGGGTCACTCCGGATCCTGCTGGGGCGATCGCTGGCGCTGCAGCTCGGGGTGGCGCGCGGCGACAGTGTGACGGTTCTGGTGCCACAGCCGCTGGGACGGACTGGCGGCGTTACATCCCGCCTGCGGCGTTACATCGTGGCAGGAATATTCGAGCTTGGCCTGCGAGATCACGACTCCGTACGCGCGTTGGTGCATCTGTCCGACGCCGCGGAACTGGCGCAGTTGGGTGACCGGGTGTCAGGGGTTCGGGTTCGGGCCGGTAATATTTTTTCAGCACCGCGGGTAATTCGCGCCTGGGCTGAAGGTCGCACTGACACGGGAGGCCAGATTCCGGATATCCGTGACTGGACCCAGGACAATGCCAGTTATTTTCGCGCTATCAGAATTGAAAAAACAATGATGACACTGCTGCTCTCGCTGATCGTTGGCGTTGCGGCATTTAATATCGTTGCGACACTTGTCATGGTAGTAACCGAAAAGCGCGCTGGAATAGCAATATTGCGAACGTTGGGTTACTCGCCAGGAAATATCGTCGGAATCTTTGTCTTACAGGGAACCATCATCGGTTGGCTCGGTGGGGTTTCGGGCATTGTCCTTGGCGTCGTCATGGCGCTGAATATCGACGTATTGGCACCCATGCTGGAGTCCTGGTTCGGTTTTCAGTTTATGCCTGCCGACCTTTACTATCTGACCGAGCTCCCCGCCGATCTGCATACATCGGATGTAGTCTGGACGGCCGTTATTGTTTTGCTGATGACTACCTTGGCAACAATCTACCCGGCACGCCGTGCGGCGGGTGTGGAGCCCGCGGAAGTTCTCCGCTACGAGTAGCGGGTGGTAGCACGGACGGCACTGGCAAAGTCATGCTTAGATTCTACGAGTTATCCATCGCGCTTCGATATCTGCGTTCGCAGAATAAGAATCGATTCGTGTCATTTATTTCCCTGATCTCGGTGATTGGCATTGCCCTGGCTGTAGCAGTATTGATTATCGTTTTGTCTGTGATGAGTGGCTTCGAGTACGAGGTACGGAATCGGATCTTGAGTGTCGTATCGCATGCATCGATCAGCGGAATTGACGGGCGTCTGGATGATTGGCGCGGGCTCAACGACATCGCTCAGGGTAATCCGGAAGTTTTTGCGACTGCGCCATTTGTCGAAGGGCAGGGCATGGCAGTCGGGACAGACAGCATTGCCGGCGTGCAGTTGCGAGGTATCGAACCGGCCGCCGAACTGGCTGCATCAGGCATCGGCGAGTTGGTAGTCGAAGGCTCGCTGAGTTCGCTGGTTCCCGGATCATATGGCATTGTGCTGGGCCGCGAACTCGCTGACCGCTTGTCTGCCGGAATTGGTGATCGCATCATCCTTTTAACCACCCAAGGAGCCATTACTCCTGCGGGTTTCATGCCGCGCATGCGCCGGTTCGAGGTTGTAGGGATATTTTTCGCCGGAATGTATGAATTCGATCGCAGCCTTGCCTATATCAACATTGCCGACAGCGCGAAACTGTTTCGCCTGGATGATGCAGTCACGGGGGTTCGGTTGGCGCTGCGGGATCCTCAACAGGCCGCTGGTATTGTCAGGCAGGTTGCCAGAACCTTCGGTGGCGGCGTATATGTGACCGACTGGAGCCGGAAGCACGCTAATTTTTTCCGCTCAATTCAGCTGACAAAGTCGATCATCTTTGTGATCCTGCTGTTGGTCGTTGCCGTCGCAGCGTTCAATATTGTGTCTACATTGGTGATGGTCGTACGGGACAAGCGCGGGGATATCGCAATTCTGCGCTCAATGGGCTCGGCCGCGCGCGATATTCTGTGGATATTCATGTCCCAGGGGATTTTGATTGGTGCGGTCGGCACGACGCTCGGCCTGGTGTTTGGTGTAGTCGTATCCTGGAATCTCGGTACCCTGGTCGAATTGCTGGAGCGCTTATTGCAGATACGTCTCGTTGCGCCAGACATTTATTTTATCAGCGAGTTGCCAACACGCGTGCGATGGGCCGACGTCAGTCAAATCTGTACCATCGCTTTTCTGTTGGCTTTGGTGTCGACCGTCTATCCAGCTTGGCGCGGTGCCTTGACCGATCCGGCCAAAGCGTTGCGCCACGATTGATGGTTGCCGTATCGACCTGACCACATTGGGAACGGATGTGATTGACACAGACGAGTTTGAAGGAAATTCGGTGCTGTCCTGCCATGGGCTGGTCAAGAGTTTCGACGAAGGCACCGGTACACTCGAGGTATTAAAAGGCGTGGACATGGAAGTCATGCCAGGTGAACGTGTCGCCATCATCGGTGCTTCCGGCGCCGGGAAGACCACCTTGTTGCAACTGCTGGGCGGTCTGGATACGCCAACTGCTGGCTCGGTGATGGTATTCGAGCAGGATCTTGCGGGGCTCAATGGCACGCAGCGAGGCCAGTTGCGTAACCGTGCACTCGGCTTCGTTTATCAGTTTCATCACCTCCTGCCCGAGTTCACGGCGCTTGAAAATGTTGCCATGCCATTGCTGATTCGCCGGATGCCGATGAACGAGGTTCGTGCGCAGGCAATTGAGATACTGACCCGGGTTGGACTTCAGGATCGCCTGACGCACAGGCCGGGCGAATTGTCCGGCGGCGAAAGGCAGCGCGCTGCCGTGGCCCGCGCGCTGGTTACTGAGCCGGCCGCCGTCCTTGCTGACGAGCCAACCGGTAACCTCGACCGGAACACCGGTCAGAAAGTGCTCGAGCTGATCCTGCAGACGAACCGCGAGTTGGGGTCCAGTCTGGTGGTGGTGACGCATGATATGGGCATCGCCGGTCAGATGGACCGCGTTCTCGAGCTTGAGAACGGACGGCTCGTGACGTC
>JAUWKW010000255.1 GCA_030614035.1 Chromatiales bacterium
CAACCCGCGCCGGCGCAGGAACTGGAACCGCGGACCTATGCCAATACACCCACCGGGGTCAATCTACTCGCGGTTGCTTATGCTCTGTCGTCCGGCAATGTCCTGCTCGACCCCACGCTGCCGATCGAAACCCTCGATGGCACACTGAATATTGGTCTGGTCGGCTATGGCCGGACGTTCGGGTTGTTCAAGCGCAATGCCAAGTTCAAGGCATTCGTTCCCTACGGTTTCGGTGACTGGCAAGGTTCCTTAGCCGGCGTCCCCGGCGAGCGTAACACCAGCGGATTTGGCGACATTCGTGCGAAGCTCGAATGGAACTTTATCGGCGCACCAGCGCTGGATAGCCAGGAGTTCCAAAACTATCAGCAGCAAACCATCGTCGGTACCAGCGTGATGATTGTCGCGCCGACCGGCGACTACAACAGTGACAAGTTGCTGAATCTGAGCTCCAACCGCTGGTCGGTGCGCACCGAACTCGGCGTGTCGAGAGCCATCGGCAGGTGGGCGCTCGAACTCATTGGCGGTGTTTGGTGGTTCGACGCCAACAACAATTTCTTCGGCGGGAACAAGCTCGAACAGGATCCATTGTATGTCGTCAAGACTCATGTGGTTTACTCGTTCCGCCCCGGGCTGTGGCTCGGTATCGGTCTCGGTTACGGCAAAGGCGGTCGGACCATCGTGAATGGCGTGCCGCGCGATACCGAGCAGGAAAATTCTCGTTTTGGAGCGACTTTCGCGTATCCATTCAACAAACAGCACGGCATCCGGGTAACGTTTTTAACGGCGAATAACAGCGGAGCCGGAGCCGAATTCGACGCCTTCGGGGTACGTTACCAATATGCCTGGGGTGATCTCTAACGTAGATGGTAGACTGCGAATTGACCTTGAAACTCTCTACCAAGTTCTAACAACCGGTACGTTTAGACGATGTTCATTAATTTCTGGTATTGCGCGGCCACTACTGAAAACGTCGGTGAGCAACCGCTGCAAGTCCGGATGTTGGGTCAGGATTTCGTGCTGTTCCGGGATTCGGCCGGGTCGGTGCATTGCCTCAACGATGTCTGTGCCCACCGCGGTGCTTCGCTGTCGCACGGCAAGCTGCAGGGAAACCTGATCCAATGCCCGTATCCCGGCTGGCGTTACGACGGCTCCGGCGCGTGCCAGCACATCCCGACCTTGCCCGAGTCCAGCCGGATTCCGGCGCGTGCCCGGGTTGACAGCTATCCCACCATTGAGAAACACGGCATGGTCTTCGCGTTCCTCGGTGACCTGCCCGAGGACCAACGGCCACCGCGGCTTGAAGTGAACGAATGGGGTGACGACGGCTGGAGCTCCATCGTGCAGCAGTGGGAACTCGGGTATCCGTATATGCGGGCAGTCGAAAACGCGATGGACGTGTTTCACAACGACTTTGTTCACCCGGAATTCATGGTTCCCGATGCCGCCCAGGGTAATCGGGAAGTGCCACTGTTCGATTTCACGGAAACCGAGTGGAACACGACGTTCATGACCCGGCTGCCGAACAACGAGCTGGATGACTCGGTCATACCGTCCGTCGAGGGAGATTCCATCGCCCAGGTCAATACCGGCCATATCGGCGTGTCGAGTTACTTCAGCTTCGTGCAGATCAGTGCCGAACAACGTCTGTGCCTGTACTTTTACGCAACGCCGATTGATCGACTTCACACCCGCCTGTTCCTGGTGACTACCCGTAATTTTATGCCGGGTGAAAAGCACGACCAGGAAATGATCCAGGGTAACGAGCATGTCGTGATGCAGGACGTTGCCGTCATCGGGGGCATACGGCCGTACACGACACCGGCGAACAACGTGACGGAGCTGTTGATCGCCGAAGACCGCGGCGTCGCAGCTTATCGCGAACGGGTCAAGGAATGGACGGCCAAAGGCTGGCGCATCGACTCAGCCGCCCTGGCCGCGGACGAGGGGCTCAGCGTCTATGCGGTCCCCAGTCCGGCACGGAAGGAATCCAGCAACTGGGTCATCAACCCGGTGCCGCTGATTTGAGACGAGATGGAATCAGAGAAAATTGAAGTCCGGGCGACAGACAGCGGCAATACGCTGGAGGTTGCCGTATTCAGTAAGCGCGTCGACCGGATAGAAGTCGTCCTCGGTGAGGGCATTCACAACGTAAAGTGCGTACTGACACCGACACGTAACAGGCTCGCCTACGCGGGCACGGCGATGGGCCGGGAGATCGTCTATGAGCGAACGCCCGAACAGGTGCAGGCCGATATAGATCGGCTGAATCCGGCGCTCAGGAAACCTCGGCGGCGCCGATAAAGAACCGTCGGAATCGGAGGTACACCGTGTTGCGAAACGCGCCAGATACAAACCGGCCACCTGGGATTGCAGCGGCGGCGATATTGCTTGGCGCCATCGCGGCCATGAGTTTAATCGCCGTCGGGTACGCAAGCGAAAGTGCCGGTGGGACAAGCGCATCCACAGCGCAACATATGCATGACATGGATTCAGGCATGTACGATGCGCTGCGGGAAAAAATTCCCCTGTATCGTGACTACACGAACGAACAGATCGATCTGAGCATGCTGATGATGGGGCCGAATTACGAGGCCTACGTCAGCGGCGAGGACGTGAAAGGCGGCGTCGGCCTCCTGGTTCTCGCGCATGGTTTTGGAGAAGTCGGCGATCGCGTGTTTACCGAACAGCTCGACTCCATGGCGGAGGTATTTCCGACTGCGATTGGCTTCGGTATGAGCATGACGGAGTCGGCTCACATCCAGACAGCTATCGACGACCTCACGGCGGCCGGCGCAGAAAAAATCGTGGTCGTGCCTGCGTTGAGTTCGCGCTGGAACACCCAGATGCGGCAATGGGAGTATATGTTCGGCATCCACGACAATGCCGGGTATCTCGAGACCGACCGGATCACGTCGGATGCAGAGATTCTCTACCCGCTAACTCTCGAGGACAATCCGCTCGTGGCCGAGATGCTGTTG
>JAUWKW010000214.1 GCA_030614035.1 Chromatiales bacterium
GCGGCGCCGGCAACAACGCGGGGGATGGCTATGTCATCGCGCGGCTGGCGCGGCAAGCAGGTCTGGACGTCACGGTGGCTGCGTTGGGTGATCCGATCCGGCTGTCAGGCGCTGCGGGCAGGGCGTATGGCGAATTCATCCAGACCGGCGGCGTGGCCGTACCCTTTGATGCGGGCCTCCTCAACACGGCGGAACTGATTGTCGATGCGTTGCTCGGCACCGGGCTGGACCGGCCGCTCCAAACAACTTACCTGGATGCCGTTGAGAAGGTTTCGCAAACACCGGTACCGATTGTGGCGGTGGACATTCCTTCGGGTCTGAACGGCCTCAACGGTGAGGTGATGGGTGCGGCGCTGCGCGCGCAATTGACCGTGACTTTCGTCGGCCTGAAGCAGGGATTTTTTGTCGGGAACGGCCCTGATTATGTTGGAGACCTGGTATTCGACGATCTGGACGTGCCGTTCGATGCAGTCCGGGAAGTGCCCCGGTCGCTGCGTGTGTACCGTCAGCTAAATCTGAACCGGTTGTTGCCGGTTCGTGAGCGAACCGCGCACAAAGGCGACTTCGGACACGTGCTGGTGGTCGGCGGCAATATCGGCATGGCGGGGGCGGCCCGCATGGCGGGTGAGGCCGCGTTGCGTGCCGGAGCCGGGTTGGTCACGGTGGCCACACGCCCCGAAAATCTGGCTGCGATCAACGGGCAGTGTCCGGAACTGATGTGCGTTGGCGTAGAAAAGCCCCGAGACCTGGCCGACGTACTCAAACGCGCGACCGTGATTGCCCTGGGCCCGGGTCTCGGCCAGGATTTGTGGGCCGCAAGCCTGGTGCGAAAACTGTTGCGCGCTCCGCAGCCCAAAGTCATCGATGCAGATGCACTGAACCACATCGCCCATAAAAAACCGAAGCCTCGTGATGACTGGATACTGACGCCACATCCCGGCGAAGCTGCGCGCTTGCTGCGAACTGACACCGCGGCGATACAGGCAGACCGGATAGCGGCCGTGACGGAACTTGTCAGGCTCTACGGTGGCGCCGTGGTGCTTAAAGGCCGCAACACCCTGATCGCCAGCGCTGACAGCGGCACAACGGTTATTCCCGCCGGTAACCCGGGCATGGCCAGCGCCGGCATGGGTGACGTGCTGACCGGAATCATCGCCGGCGTGTTGGCACAAACATCGGGCCGGAATCTGGTCGGTACCGCCGCGGCCGGCGCATACGTGCACGCCTGTGCCGGAGATGCAGCCGCCAAGTCCGGCGAGCGCGGCATTATTGCAACCGATCTGCTGACGCACCTCAAACCATGTCTGAACGACAGCGGGTAAAACTGCCGTCGGCGGATGCAACCGAAGCAGTCGGCAAACGCCTCGCGATCGCAGTAGCAGCGATCGCGCCCGAGCGGTTTAATATTCATCTGCGTGGCGATCTGGGCGCGGGCAAGACAACTTGTGCGCGTGGTTTTTTGGCCGGACTCGGGCATCGCGACAGGGTGCCAAGCCCTACCTATACTCTGGTCGAACCATACGAGTTGGAAGCCTTCACGGTCTACCATGCAGACCTTTACCGTGTGCGTGGTGCCGAGGAAGTAGCTTACCTGGGGCTGCATGAGCCGGCCGGTGACGCGAGCATATGGTTGATCGAATGGCCGGAACACGGCGGCGAAGCACTCGACGCGGCAGACCTGACCCTGAGCTTTGAAATCGCTGATCCCGGCCGCTGGCTGCAATTCGGCGCGAACAGTGACGCCGGGCACAACGTGCTCGAGGCGTTCGATCTGGACTAACGCCGCCCGCACCCGGTGCCGCGCCCGTGAGAGCAGATATAGGTTTATTGCGTATCTCTATCATTTTTCTAATAAAACACTTGGAACGGTGGGCAAAAACCGTATACTTGGTGGTCCTCCGCGACGGGGTTCGGTAGGCGCATGTTGATCAGAGGACTGTTTCCCGGACTGCTGGTTCTGCTGCTGGTCACACAGCTGCAGGCGGCGACGGTGCGCGTGCAGGCGATACGCATTGCTCAAAACGGGGACGAGACCCGAGTCGTGCTCGACCTTGATCAGACCACCGACCATCGACTGTTCACTCTGTCCGACCCGCACCGCGTCGTCGTCGACCTGTCAGCCGGTACATTGACTGAGCAGGCAGCTCGGTTTCCGGATGGCAAGGGGCTTGTGTCGCGGATTCGCGGCGCCAATCGCAGCGACGGTTCAACCCGGATCGTGCTGGATCTCGGGCAACCAGTTCGGCCGCGCAGCTTTGTTATCGGACCTGACGGCGAGCACGGACATCGTCTCGTCGTGGACCTGGTGCCGTTGGATCAGCAGGTGGTGGTTAAGACTATTCCCGATAAACTCGGCAACGATCGGGATCTCGTGATTGCCGTAGATCCGGGACATGGTGGCAAGGATCCGGGTGCCCGCGGACGGTCGGGGTTGTTGGAGAAGGATGCCGTATTGCAGATCAGCCGCCGCCTTGCCCGCAAGATTGATCAGGAACCGGGAATGCGTGCAGCGCTGACGCGCAAAAACGACAGCTTCATTCATCTCCGTGAGCGGATGGAACGCGCGCACCGCCAGCAGGCAGACCTGTTTATTTCTATTCACGCCGACGCATTTCGTGATCAGCGCGTCCGCGGGGCCACGGTCTACGTATTGTCGAATAAGGGTGCCACGGACGAAGCTGCACGGCGGTTGGCCGAGCGCGAGAATGCGGCTGACCTTGTCGGTGGTGTCACGCTCAAGGACAAAGACCAGATGTTAGCGTCGGTGCTGATCGATCTGTCGCAAAATGCATCACTGAGTTCGAGCATGGATGTTGGCGATCAAGTACTGGATGAATTGCGACGGATCGGCAAAATCAGAAAACCCCAGGTGCAGCAGGCGCCGTTCATCGTCCTGAAGTCACCGGATATTCCATCGATGCTGATCGAAACCGCATTCATTTCGAATCGCTACGACGAGAGCAACCTTGGCAGCGTTCAGTATCAGGAAAGACTGGCTCAGGCAATTTTTGCCGGAGTCCGTCACTACTTTTACGACAATCCACCGCCTGGCACGAAGGTGGCGACACTCGCCCGCACGACCAGGTTGCGGGAAGTGCAGCACGTGATTCGCCGCGGAGACACGCTGACCGGTATTGCCAACCGTTATCAGGTCCCGATTAGACGAATTCGCGATGTCAATCAGATTCCCGGAGATAAGCTTGTAATCGGCAGGGTGCTGCGGATTCCCCAGCCTCAAGATATCTAATCACTCGAATCGATGTTCTATTTTTCCGGCGTATCTGAAAGAATGCGGGGATGCCAATCCGTCACTTGCCGATTGCTTTGATAAACCAGATCGCCGCCGGCGAGGTCGTGGAGCGCCCCGCGTCGGTCGTCAAGGAACTGCTGGAGAATAGTCTGGACGCCGGTGCCAGCCGCATACAAGTCGATATTGAGCAGGGAGGCATCAAGCTGCTACGGGTACGGGACAATGGCGGCGGCATTCCGGCAGATGAACTTCCGC
>JAUWKW010000093.1 GCA_030614035.1 Chromatiales bacterium
GATTTGGCGCAGCCATGCCCCAATAGGCGCGTATGCAATACTCGCACAACTTGCCCGCGACGGCCGCAAGGCGATGCCGACGACCGTGTACCGGGCGCTGGAATTTTTGAGTTCGGCTTCGCTGGTGCACCGGCTGGACTCGTTGAATGCCTATATTGGTTGCGGCGACCCCAGCGAAGCGCACAGCGGCCAGTTCTTTATTTGCCACAAATGCGAATCGGTGGCTGAAATTCATGATACGGCAACGACCGGTTTGCTTGCCGGTCAGGCCAAGACATTGGGTTTTCACATCGAAGGCTCGCACATTGAAATCAGCGGGCTCTGCAACTGCTGTGAAAAAAAAGAATCGTTAAGCGGCTAGAGACCAAGACCAGTGCCTACACGTGTCAGAAAACTGTTGGATAGCCTCGCCGTGGCGCTTTCTGGCGTTTGCGCCGTGCATTGCCTGGCGCTGCCACTTGTTGTCGTAGCGTATCCTCTGCTGGGCTCCTGGTCTATGGATGAAATGTTGTTTCATCGATTGTTGTTGATCGTAATCATCCCGGTCAGTCTGATCGCATTGTTGCTCGGCTATTACACGCACCGTAGCCGGCAAGTCGCCGTGCTGGGGACGCTGGGCATCGCGATCCTGGCACTGGTTGCAGTGTCGGGCCACGACTGGCTCTCGACAACCGGCGAACGGCTTGCAACTACTGCCGGTGGTTTAATTCTGGCCAGCGGTCATTTGATCAATGCGGTTATTGCACGGCGTTGCCGGGCGATCTGATATACCGCCGCGCTTGCGCGTTCCCGGTAGCCGTTGTCGGTATCAGTTCTTGGCCCCGGCCTCGCTGCCGCAATCACTGCCCCACCAGCTGAAACGTTCCGGGACGGGATCGAATCCGGATGGCCCCAGCGGATGGCATCGCAGAATGCGGCGTATCGCCAACCAACTGCCACGGAGCGGACCAAAACGAACCACGGCTTGGCGTGCGTATTCGGAACAGGTTGGCAAAAATCGGCATCTCGGCCGCAAAAACGGCGATAGATAGCGCTGATAGGCCTGAATCAACCAGCGCATTGAGCAGCGTGCCCCTTAATTGCATCGATCATCGCATGCAAGCCATTACTGCGCGTCGGGCTTAGATGCTCGTGTAAACCGATGGCATCGATAAAGTCAGGTGGGGTAGCAACGATCTCCGCCGGCGACCTGCCACTGTAAACGCGCATCAGAATTGCAATCAGACCGGACACGATGGCCGAGTCACTAATGGCATGAAAATCGAGTCGATCTGTACTCCGGTCCGCCTTTAACCAGACTTGGGACTGACAACCGTGCAGGCGGAAGTCTTCCGTTTGCCATTCTGGTGGAAATGGCGGCAGCCTTTTACCCAGATCAATGATGTACTGATAACGGTCCATCCAGTTATCAAATAGCTGGAATTCGTCAACCAACTCCGTCTGAGTCTGCTCGATCGTACTCATCGCCCGCGGGTTTGATCCTCGCCTTCCATCTGGTCGATCCGGCGCCAACTCGTTCCCTTGGGGCCGTCTTCGATTGCGACGCCTGAGTCCTTCAATTCAGTGCGGATCCTGTCGGCTTCTGAATAATTTCCATTGTCGCGCGCCGCTGTTCGCTGCACGAGCAACGCTTCGACTTCGTCGGCGCCAAGCGCAGCTTCGTCCCCTGCCGTGAACCATTCCGCCGGGTCAGCGCCGAGCAATCCAAGGATTTCGCCACTAGCGCGCAACTGTCGGGCGAGCGACAGGCCCCGTTCCGAATCACCGGCGCGATTGACCTTCCGGGCCAGGTCAAACAGTACCGCCAATGCCTTGGGCGTATTCAGATCGTCTTCTAAAGCCTCGATAAACTCGGCGCTCGGCGTGGCCTGGGTCCCGTCATCCCGGTCGCTGACGTCGCGCAGGCTGGTATACAGTCGGTCAAGTTTACGTTGCGAATCACGCAACACTGCATCCGACCAGTCCAGCGGCTGTCGGTAATGCGCGCCAAGCAACGCCAGACGGATCGCCTCCCCGGAACCCTGCTCCAGCAGCTCGTGAATCAGCACAACATTACCCAGTGACTTCGACATTTTCTCACTGTGCACGTTTACGAAGCCGTTGTGTATCCAGTAACGGGCAAAGATTTCACCGCCGTGGGCACAGGTACTTTGTGCACGTTCGTTTTCGTGGTGAGGAAAAATCAAATCGTTCCCTCCACCGTGGATGTCGATCGTGCGGCCCAGGTGTTGCTCAGCCATAACAGAGCATTCAATGTGCCAGCCTGGCCGCCCCCTGCCCCACGGACTATCCCAACCGGGGAGTTCGGGCGTCGATGGCTTCCAGAGGACGAAATCACCAGGGTCTTCCTTGTAGGCGGCAACCTCCACCCGCGCGCCATCAAGAAGTTGACCGCGGTCGCGGCGGGACAACTGTCCATAATCCGGGTAGGAACCCACCCGGAACAATACGTGAGCGTCCTTCGCATACGCATGGCCGCTTTCGATCAGCCCGGCGATCATCGCGATCATCTCGGACACATGTTCAGTGGCGTAGGGTTCTATATCAGGGGGCAGCACACCCAGCGCATGCATATCATCGTGATAGGCACTGACATTTTCAGCGGCGATCTCGGCGATGGGCACACCTGCTTCCTCGGCCGCTGCATTGATCTTATCGTCTATGTCGGTAATGTTCCGGGCGTATACGACAGAGTAGCCGGTGCGCAAAAATCGGACCAACACATCGAAAATCACCGCTGGCCGTGCGTTGCCTATATGCGGGCGACTGTAGACCGTTGGTCCGCAGACGTATACGGACACGCGCTTAGGATCCGCGGGAAGGAACGCCTCCTTTCGCCGCGTCAACGTGTTGTACAGAGAGAGGCTCATCAACCATTCCAGACAAGTAGCCCGTTATAATAGCAATTTTAGGGCAGAGCCAAGCAGCGTCACCACGATCGGCGGAGCTCATTCGGCAGCTGCATCAGCGGAGAATCAATCGTGAACCCCACGGAGATGTTCGGCAAACGCACAAGCGTCGAACAGGTCGAAGAAGGCGCCGATCTGGCGCCCCGATTCGACGACAATGGCCTGATTCCGGCAGTGACAACGGATTTCGAATCGGGCGAGTTATTAATGCATGCCTACATGAATGCCGAGGCACTGACCCGCACCATCATGACCGGCGAAGCCCATTACTTCAGCCGCAGCCGTCAGGCTATATGGCACAAAGGCGCCACCAGCGGCCTGATCCAGAAGGTGCGGGAACTGCTTATCGACGATGATCAGGACTGCGTTTGGCTGCGTGTTGACGTCGCAGGCGGCGCAAGTTGCCACGTCGGCTACCGTTCATGTTTTTATCGGCGTATTCCCCAAAACGCGGCCGATGCATCTGGATCCAGACCGGTACAGCTTGAGTTCACCGACGTCGAGAAAGTTTTCGACCCGGAAGAAGTCTACAAAGGTGCACCGAATCCGACCAAGCTCTGAGTCGTCTATCAGCGCCGTTTGCGTTTCCTGCGTCGCGGACGGGCGTCCAGGTCACGCGTCTCGGGCAGGCGCGCCCAGGTATACAGGAACTCGATACTTCCGATTAATATCAGCAGGTAACCACCCAGTTCGATAAATTCCTCGGCCGCCATCTTGGCCACACGTACGTAAGCGTCGCCCATAATGGCCTGCCACAGTGATTCGTTACCAACGATCAGAGAATACGGGATCAGCAGAAGCATTCCACCGACAATCATGGCCAAACCGCTGGAGGGCCAGGTGCGCCTCCAGCCCACGGAAAAGCGCTTACGATGCCGGTAGATATAAACCGTAGCCAGCGCCAGAAGCAGTGTGCAGAGGACCTGCCAAAGATTATCCGTACCATACCGGTCGAGAAAAAAATCCAGTTCCCGAATGAACCCGATCAGGAACAGCGCAATGAAGCCGGCGCACATCGGGCGGCGCAATCGGTCACGGATGGCTATCCACGCAAAGATGCTCGAGGAAATCAGCAGTAGCAGGAGCTGTAGCTGCTCGACCGGCGAGAATTCACTGGTCCCCTTTGTGTCGCCCTCGCCGACGACAATATTCAGCAGCAGCCCTCCCGGCCAGCGAAGTGCGACCCAGATCAAACCGGCTGCAACGCCGGCCATGATAGTCGCGTAGGCGAAATAGCGCAGCAGAACCTTCAGCATCCCGGCCTGCCGGTGCTGCGGTAGCGCCGGCTCGGAACATCATTCCGAGCTCTAATCATCAAGCATGGTCAGTTGTCTGGTGACACTGCGCACAAAATCGTCAGCAATCGCTTCGCGCAGAATCTGTTCTTCGGACGCCTTACCCAACACTTCAGTTTCGTCAAAAGCGTAATCTTTTGTCTGGACCAAGCTTTGTTGTGAGAGGACTTCTTTGCCTTTTATGCTGACCGAATACCGGACGATGTAGAAAACGTCGTACTCCTCCGGGACATTGCGGGGTGAGACCGAAAGAATGCGCTGACCCGTCTCGTCGTGCAGTATGTGCACCACGGCGGTCGCTTCTCCAGGAGCCTTGGTGACACGGATACCGCCATTCAACAGCGCCGCATTGAGCTTTCTGTAAAACACAGTGAATTCATCGGCTGCTTCCAGGTAAGTCACCGACATCGCCGGCGGATATTCACCCGTTGACTGCAGTTGAAATCCGCAGCCGGCCGTTACCACCAGGCACAGCGCGCTCGCGGCTACGCGAAAATCAGACCACGACATTGACGAGCTTCCCCGGTACAACAATCACTTTGCGGATTTCTCGGCCATCAATAAATCGTTTCACATTGAGATCCTGCAGCGCCGTATCCTTCATTGCTTGTTCACTCACGTCGGCAGCAACCGTCAACCGGGCCCGCAATTTGCCGTTGACCTGGACGACGATTTCAACGGACTCCGCCAACCTGGCCTGCGGATCGGCGGTTGGCCAGGACTCGTTACAAATGGCACCGGTATTTCCGAGTTCCTGCCACAAAAAGTGACAGATGTGCGGCACGATTGGCGACAGAATCAGTACCGAACTCTCGATCGCTTCGTGAATCAGGGACCGATCCTGCGCATCCTTGACCTCGTACTTGCCCACGGCATTCATCAACTCCATGACCGCCGCGATTGCTGTATTGAAAGTATAGCGCCGCCCGATATCGTCGCTGACCTTGGCAATCGTGTCATGCACGAGACGCCGCAGGTCTTTCTGCCGTGCATCCAGTTGGGTGACATCCAGATTCTGTGGTCCGGCATCTACGTCAGCAATGTGATCGTACACCCGGCGCCAAAGCCTTCGCAGAAACCGATAGGCGCCCTGCACACCTTCGTCCGACCATTCGAGCGTCTGGTCCGGTGGTGCTGCAAACATTACGAATAAACGCACCGTGTCGGCGCCATACTTGGCAATCAAATCTTCAGGGTCGACGGTGTTGCCCTTGGACTTGGACATCTTGGCCCCGTCTTTCAGCACCATTCCCTGCGTCAGGAGTCGCGTGAATGGTTCATCGCTACTAACCAACCCTTCGTCACGCATGATCTTATGATAGAACCGCGCATACAAAAGATGCAGGATCGCGTGTTCGATCCCCCCGATGTAAAGATCAACCGGAAGCCAGTAATCGGCTCGCTGATCGAGCATGGCACTGTGGTTATCAGCAGAGCAGAACCTGGCGTAATACCATGAGGACTCCATGAACGTATCGAAGGTGTCGGTTTCGCGAGTCCACTTTTCACCGGAGTCCGGATCAGTGATCTCAAAAAATTCCGGCATTTTCTTGATCGGCGAACCCGCGCCGTCGAAGCTGACGTCCTCGGGAAGCACCACTGGCAAGTCCGCATCCGGGACACCCATCGGTTCACCCGCCGGAGAATTGATCACAGGTATCGGCGCGCCCCAGTAGCGCTGCCGTGAAACCAGCCAGTCTCGCAATCGATAGTTCACACGCCGCTCACCGCGCCCCTGCGCCTCTAGATCGGCGGCTATCGCGTCGAATGCCTCCGCCGATGTCAGCCCGTCATATTTGCCGGACGACACCAGTACGCCTTTTTCCACGAAGGCACATTCGTCAAGATTGCATTCCTGTTCCGCCGCGGCTGGTGCGATCACCTGCTTGATTGGCAGGTCGTAAGCCTTCGCGAA
>JAUWKW010000014.1 GCA_030614035.1 Chromatiales bacterium
GGATGCGCACATTCCTGCGTATCGAATATCTCTATCAGCAACTGCAACACCACATTCAGCAAAGTTCACCGTGGTCCAGCCGAAGCGCAGTCACCGGGATGCTCGACATCATTTCAATTCTGATCCGCGGCGACGTCCGCAGCGACGTACTAAAGGAATTGGAACGTCAAATCACCTTGTTGAACAGCTACCAGGCTGCCGAGCAAGTCGACGCGGAACGCTTGAACGGGGTGCTGGACAATCTGCAGAACTTGCGGGCCCAGCTCAATGCCGTCGGCCCGCAGTATCTGCAAGAACTGCGAGAGAGCGAGTTTCTGAATGCCATTCGTCATCGCAGCACTATTCCCGGCGGAACCTGCACATTCGACCTGCCGGACTACAGTCATTGGCTGCGGCAGAGCTTCGAGCGACGCTCACGTGACATGCAGGATTGGCTGCGGGTCGTGCGGCCATTATGCGAAAGTGTTGCCGAGCTGTTGTGGCTGCTCCGGCAGAGTCATCAACCCAGCGACCAGGTGGCCGTCAACGGCGTCTACCATCACACCCTGGACCGGAACAGCGCGACCGTTTTGCTGCGCGTTTCGCTACCTGGCGGCAGTGGCCTATATCCCGAAATCAGTGGTGGTCACCATCGGTTTACGTTGAGACTCATGGAGTGGTCCGCCGGGGACAGCCGACCGGTACAGGCGGAGCAAGACATTCCGTTTTCCCTGGCGACCTGTTGATTCGGCGTCAGCCCGAACGCAGTAACGCGTCAACAATCGGGCGATCGGCTGATAAGAGTCCCTGCTCAATCAACTTTTCGGGCGCCGCCCAACGAATCGGCTGACCTTCCAAACCTTGCGGCATTCCGTCGTACGCGGTGACGCGCCAGACATCCAGCACGACGGTTCGGTCCGCGTAGCGATGTGTAAATCGTGTCAGCGGCGCAGCCGCGGTGATAATGATTCCGAGTTCCTCAGTGAGTTCCCGGGTCAGTGCCGCCAGCGGCGTTTCGCCCACGTCGATCTTGCCGCCTGGAAATTCCCAGGCACCCGCCTGATGGGTACCCGGCAGCCGCTGGCTGATCAGCACCTGGCCATGCTTATCCTGCAAAACGCCGGCGGCGACGTTAATGCTCGGCATTTTCTCGGACTTCGGCATGCGGCCACCGCTGCACCGGCGAAAGCTCAGTCCAGACGACCGTGACAGTGTTTGAACTTCTTGCCCGATCCACACGGACACGGTTCGTTTCGGCCCACCTTGCGTTCGGAACGGACATATGGCGCGACCGGTTCGGGCGCTTGGGGAGCGGCTCCTTGCCCCACGGAACCACCGGCCGCAGCCAGCGCTGGTGCCGGAGCCGCCATCGCCGACGGCGCAACAGCATGGCGAAACTGCATGCGCTCAGTCCCCCTCCGCTGCTGTTCTACCGCTGCTACGTCCGCTGCGCCACGTAAGCGTGCTATGGAAAGGATGCTGATCACCTGTTGTTTCACCTGGTCCAGCATATCGCCGAACATTTCGAAGGCTTCTCGCTTGTATTCCTGCTTCGGATTCTTTTGTGCATAACCGCGCAAATGGATGCCCTGCCTCAAATAATCGAGAGCGGCGAGATGTTCCTTCCAATGTATGTCGAGCTGCTGGAGCATGACGCTCTTTTCGATCTGACGCATCGCCGTCTCGGCAACGGACCGGATCTTTTCGTCGTACTGCTGTTCGATTTCATCGACGACGCGCGTTCGCAGACTTTCCTGATCTAGGCCTGCTTCGTCGTCTAGCCAATCGGAAATCTCCAGGGTGGCAGCAAATTCCCGTGCCAAGGCTTGTTCAAGTCCGGCGACGTCCCACTGTTCCTCGAGGCTTTCGGGCGGGATGTAATCGTCGATGGTGACGTTGACCACCTCATCGCGGATGCCAGCGATAGCATCGGCAATGTCGTCTGCATTCATCAGCTCATTGCGCTGCTGATAAATGACCCGCCGCTGGTCGTTGGCAACGTCGTCATATTCCAACAGCGCCTTGCGCGCATCGAAGTTATGCGCCTCAACCTTTCGCTGCGCCCGCTCGATCTGCCGCGACAACAGATTGCTTTCTATCGCTTCGCCTTCGCGCATACCGACTCTGGACAACATCGACTTGGTCCGTTCCGGGTTGCCAAAAATGCGCATCAGGTTATCTTCCATCGACAGGTAGAATCGGCTGGAGCCGGGATCTCCCTGGCGGCCCGACCGGCCTCGCAATTGATTGTCGATGCGACGCGATTCGTGCCTTTCGGTACCAATGATACGTAGGCCGCCGCTTTTGATTACCTGTTTGTGTCGCTTTGACCAGTCGGCATGGTGCTGCTCTATGCCCTGTTCAGTTGTACTTTCTGGCAATTCCGTAAGTTCGGCGTCGAGGTTGCCGCCGAGCACAATGTCCGTTCCACGCCCCGCCATGTTGGTCGCAATCGTCACTGCGCCCGGCCGACCTGCCTCAGCGACGATCTTCGCCTCGCTTTGGTGATGCTTGGCATTCAACACCTGATGCTTGCTGCCCTGCTTTTTCAGCAGGCCCGACAGGTACTCCGACGTCTCAATTGACGTCGTGCCGACGAGCACCGGCTGCTGCCGCTCCTTGCAGTCCTCGATATCCTCGATAATCGCCGCAAACTTATCCTTCTCCGTAAGGTAAACGAGGTCGGCATAATCGTCTCGGACCATCGGCATGTGCGTGGGGACAACCACCACTTCAAGTCCGTAGATCTGCTGAAACTCGAACGCTTCAGTGTCGGCTGTCCCCGTCATACCGGCGAGCTTTTCGTACATGCGGAAATAATTCTGAAATGTAATGGAGGCAACGGTCTGGTTTTCCTCTTTAACCACGACTCCCTCTTTGGCCTCGATTGCCTGATGGAGTCCATCCGACCAGCGCCGACCAGGCATAGTGCGGCCGGTGAACTCGTCGACGATGACAATTTCCCCGTCCTTGATGAGGTAATCGACATCTTTTTTGAACAGCGCGTGCGCACGAAGCGCCGCGGTCACGTGGTGCATGAGCCGGATGTTTCCGGCGTCATACAGACTCTCGTTTTCGCCAATCATGGCTTCGGCGATCAGCAATTGTTCGATTTTCTGGTGACCCTCCTCAGTCAGAAAGGCTTGCTTTGATTTCTCATCGATACTGAAGTCGCCAGGCGGCCTCACGCTACAGGCGGGCGGCTTGCTGCCCGGATCGACCTCTACCAGATCCTGGTCCGCTGCAAATGCCAGATCCAGCGCCTTTTGAATGGGCATCGGACCCAGCTTTTTGCCATCCTGGTCAGTCACGTCAACCGTAGACGCGGTGATGTCAGAGTTGCGTGGCGCGCCCTCCAGCTCCCGTTGCTTTAAGCGTGGCAATAACTTGTTTATCCGCACGTAAAGCTCGGTGCTCTCTTCGCTGGGGCCAGAGATGATCAACGGTGTGCGCGCTTCATCGATCAGGATCGAATCCACTTCGTCGACGATGGCGAAACTCAAGCGACCCTGTGCCTGGTCATCAGGGTGTAAAGCCAGATTGTCACGCAGGTAATCGAAGCCGAATTCATTGTTGGTCCCAAAAACGATGTCCGCCTCGTAGATTCCTCGTTTTTCGACCTGCGTCTGGCCACTCTTAATCACCCCGACCCGCATACCGAGAAACTCGTAGATCGGTCGCATCCACTCTGCATCGCGTTGGGCCAGGTATTCGTTGACCGTCACTATATGGACGCCGTTTCCGGTTAACGCGTTCAAATAAGCCGGCATGGTTGCGACCAGGGTCTTGCCCTCGCCGGTTCGCATCTCGGAAATCTTCCCCTGGTGCAATGCGATGCCGCCCAGCAACTGCTCATCGAAATGCCGTAGCTTCAGGGTACGCCTGGATGCCTCGCGCACTACAGCGAAAGCCTCGGGCAACAGATCGTCGAGCCCGGCGCCGTCCGCCAATCGATGTTCAAACTCAGCCGTTTTGTTCCGTAGCTGGGCGTCGCTCAGAGATTCAAGTCTGCTCTCGAAGACGTTCGCTGCAGCCACAGCGCGCTGGTAACGGCCAAGCAGCCGCTGATTGCGGCTCCCAAACAACTTTGTCAGAAAATTGGCCAAACTCGGTCCCTGCATCATGCGCCCGCACCAGGCTGCCAGATCGTGAATGACGCCTGTAAGCTCAGTTCAACAGTGGTGCGCACGCTTCTCGCTCGCCCAACTGGAAAGCCGCGCTATTTTACGGGTATCGACGGGACGAGGGAACGTCAGTCCGTCTCGCTGATGTACTTCCTGGGATCCACGGCCCGGCCGTTGCGCCAGACCTCGAAGTGAAGATTGGGCCCTGTCGCGCGACCGGTTGATCCCATTAGCGCAATGGTTTGACCCGGCCGCACCTGGTCACCAACGGCGACAAGATTCTCGGCATTGTGGGCATAGCGGGTAAAATAGCCGTTACCGTGGTTGATTTCCACCATGTTTCCGTAACCGTAACGATCAGCTGACCAACTGACGACGCCGGCTGCAACCGCGATCACTTCAGTGCCGGCCCGGCCGGAAAAATCGATGCCGCGGTGATTGGCAGGCTTGCCGGTGAACGGGTCCGTGCGCTTGCCGAAATACGAAGATATGTAACCGGATTCGACCGGCTTACCGCTAGGATGCACGCGATCATACAATTTGCGGTTGAGCATCATGCCTTCCAGCGCAGCCAATTGGTGCTCCTGATCTTCGAGCTGCGCGGCCAGCCCATCGAGATTCGCCAGTAGATCGGGTAACTGCCCATACGAACCAGAGTCTGCTGGTTCTTCCGGACCGCCCAGCGCCGGCGGGCTATCGAAATCGAATTCGCCATCATCGAGCTTGGCTATGCCGGTAAGCCGGCGGCCCAGCGCGTTAAGCCGAATGACGTCAGCGTTGAGTTTTCCCAGACGCAGGGCCAGCGCATCCAGTTGCTCGCCGGCAGTATCTCGTAGATTTTTAAGTTCTATCTGCTGCGCTGCCAGACTTGACTGCAGCGCACCGACATGATCCTCGGGAAGTATTGAACCGTTCGATCGCGCGTAGCTGAACCCAAGTAATATGCCGCCAATCGTCAATGTCACAATCACTGCGGCCGCCGCTGCCACCGGGGGCAGGGGCAATCGCAGGCTGCGCGCAGCACCGTGACGATCAAGCACGATCAGGTTCATTGATTCCGCTACTCCCAATACCCGTACAAACTTGCCCCGTCCGTTTCGAACTGACGGTGGCGCAATACCCGCTCTGGCCAGCCTTTCATCCGCTTGCCGCGCATCCCGTACTCGCTGCGCCAAGCCTTACCCCGGCTATCTTTCAGCCACTCGCTAAGGGCCGGAGGCTACGCCAACCCGGTTTTACCCGAGTTTGCTATGTCGCGGCGTAGAATATGCAAAAATCCCCCTGTCAAAACAAGGAACTGCGTCAGTAAGCGGAGGCTTAATTCGAGAAATTATGTCACATAAAGAGCCTAAGCCGTTGTCTGAACTGGTCCACAAGACCGGATCCCCGGTGCAGAAACTGGCTGCCGAGGCCCACCGGCGGGTCAGCCTGACCGACCATATGCGCACCCAACTGCCGGAGTCGCTGAGCACCGGCGTGCTGGCCTGCAACATACGCTCGGACGGAACTTTGGTGGTGATCACCAGCAGTCCGGAATGGGCGAGCCGATTGCGCTTCGCATCGGCGCAGCTGCTCACAATCGGACGGGCGCTTGAGCCTCAGGTGCAACGCGTCAGGCTGCGTGTCGCGAATGCGATTCCAGGTTAAACGGTGGCCGAAGCTTCGATGTAGGAAATCGGCGCTTTCCGACTATCGGCGAACACGACTTCTTCCCAAGCTTTCGGTGAAGCTTGCAGCGCGAGAACCAGCTGATTGTTGAGAGCATGTCCCGACTTGTAGCCGGTAAACTCGCCAATCAGGCTTCGCCCAAGAAGGTAAAGATCACCGATTGCGTCGAGAATCTTGTGTTTGACGAATTCGTCCTCGTATCTCAAGCCGTCTTCGTTTAACACCCGAAAATCGTCCAGAACCACCGCATTGTCAATATTGCCGCCGCGCGCCAGCTTATTTGTCCGCAACACTTCGATATCGCGAAGGAAACCGAACGTCCTTGCCCGGCTGACTTCCTTGAGAAATGAGGTCGTAGAAAAATCGATGCTGGCCCTTTGCGTGTGTTTCTTGAACACCGGGTGGTCAAAGTCGATCTGAAAATTCACTTTGAAGCCGGCGAAAGGCCGAAACTCCGCCCATTTGTCTCCGTCCTCGACGCGGACTTTTTGCTTGATCCGAATAAATTTCTTTGGAGCCGTTTGTTGTTCTATGCCGGCCGACTGCAGCAGGAATACGAACGGGGCTGCACTTCCGTCCATGATGGGGACTTCTGGCGCACTTAAATCAACATAGGCATTGTCGATGCCCAGCCCGGCAAACGCCGCCATCAGATGCTCAACCGTAGAAACCTTGGTGTCGCCGTTGACCAGCGAGGTTCCGAGCATGGTATCGCCAACTGAATCGGCGGCTGCCAGAATATCGACTGCCGGATCCAGGTCAACCCGCCGGAACACAACACCCGTGTTATCGGTCGCCGGACGCAGCGTCATATAGACTTTGTGTCCGGTATGCAGACCCACGCCCGTGGCCCTGATCGAATTTCTCAAGGTTCGCTGTCTCAGCATAGATTCACCTGACTACAAATCGTTATGCAGAAAGCCACTCCTTCATAACAACACCCCATCAAATGCATACAGGCATTCTGGGTAGACCGCGCACATCGGGGGTACAGACGCGCAGAAAACTACCATAGACGCCGAAACCCGCGCAAGCGAATTTCCCGCCTGCCTCAGTCCACCTGTCGCCGCAAAAACGCCGGAATATCAAGCATTTCAATGGTTTCCGGTGATTCCTCCAGGTCGTCGCCGACCGCGCGCCGTTGCACCGTGGGCTTGTCCAAAACTGCATAATTCGGCTCTTTAGCGTCCGTTTCAGACCGAACCACCCGCATCGCTGCCTGCTGCAATCCAGCCGGCTTGCCCAGGCCCGTGGCGACCACCGTAACGCGGATATTGTTGGTCATATCCGGGTCGATCACGGTACCTACAACCACCGTCGCGTCATCCGATGCAAACTCCTTGACCGTGTTGCCGATCTCGTCGAACTCGCCGATCGACAGGTCCGATCCCGCAGTCACGTTGACGAGAATCCCTTGGGCACCGGCCAAGTTGATGTCTTCCAGCAACGGACTGGATACTGCCGCCTCGGCCGCCTCTCTGGCGCGGTCCTCTCCGGTAGCGGAACCGGATCCCATCATCGCCATGCCCATTTTGGCCATGACCGTGCGCACGTCGGCAAAATCGACGTTGATCAGTCCCGGGCGAGTGATCAATTCCGCGATTCCTTGCACCGCCCCCTGCAGCACCTGATTCGCTGCCCTGAACGCCTCGAGTAACGTCGTTTCGCTACCCAGCACGGTAAGTAGCTTCTCGTTCGGGATCGTGATCAGCGAATCAACGTAGCGGCCAATTTCCACGATGCCTTCGTCAGCTATGGACATACGCTTGGCACCTTCCATCTCAAACGGTTTGGTCACCACTGCGACGGTCAGGATGTTGAGCTCTTTGGCAACCTGCGCAATTATCGGCGCCGCGCCCGTCCCTGTTCCACCGCCCAGACCGGCGGTGATAAACAACATATCGGCACCCTCGATCACTTCGTGAATGCGATCACGATCCTCCATAGCAGCCTGCCGGCCAACGTCCGGGTCTGCCCCGGCACCGAGACCTTTGGTGATATTGCAACCGATTTGCAGGGTGGTCTTGACCTTGGACGTTTGCAGCGCCTGCCGGTCTGTATTCGTACATATAAAATCCACCCCTTCAATACCGCAGCTCGCCATGTGCTTGACAGCATTACCGCCACCACCGCCGACCCCCAGCACCTTGATAACAGCGCTCTGGCTGTATGCGTCCATGAGTTCAAACATTGACTCGTCTCCTTGTCGTAAACAAAGTTTTACCGATCAAAAATTTCCCTGGAACCATGTTTTCATTCTTTCCCATATTTCCCGTACATTTCCCCGCACCGTTGTTTCCGCCGCCTGCTCCTCTCCTTTGTTCTGGGCGTACAGCAGAATTCCAACACCGGTTGCATGGATCGGGTTGCGCACAATCTCGCCAAGACCTCGAACGTACTGCGGCATGCCTAAGCGCACCGGCATATGGAAAACTTCCTCGGCGAGATCCACCGCGCCCTCCATCTTTGAACTGCCTCCGGTGATGACGATTCCTGCGGCAATCATTTCTTCGAAACCGCTGCGCCTCAATTCGTTGCTGATCAACGTGAACAGCTCTTCATATCTGGGCTCGACCACTTCGCCCAGTGTTTGTCGAGCCAGCCGCCGGGGCGGGCGATCACCGACGCTGGGCACCTCGATGGTTTCGTCAGTGTTGGCGAGCTGTGACAACGCGCAGGCGTACTTGATCTTTATCTCTTCCGCATATTGCGTTGGTGTTCGCAGCGAAATTGCAATGTCATTGGTTACCTGGTCACCGGCGATCGGTATGACCGCCGTGTGCTTGATAGCGCCATCGTGGAAAACGGCGATGTCCGTGGTCCCGCCGCCAATGTCGACCAGCGCAGCACCCAGTTCTTTTTCATCGTCCGTCAATACGGCGTGGCTTGATGCAAGTTGCTCCAGTACGATGTCCTCGACCTCCAGCCCGCAACGCTGCACGCATTTGACGATGTTCTGAGCAGCGCTTGCGGCGCCGGTAACCATGTGCACTCTGGCTTCGAGGCGCACTCCCGACATGCCGATGGGATCGCGGATACCTTCCTGGCCATCGATGATGAATTCCTGCGGCAGCACGTGGAGAATGCGTTGATCAGCCGGAATCGCCACGGCCCTGGCGGCGTCGATAACGCGCTCAACATCACTGCGGCCAACCTCGCGATCCCGAATAGCGACGATGCCATGCGAGTTCAAGCTGCGGACGTGACTGCCCGCAATGCCCGTGTATACCGATTGAATTTCACAACCTGCCATCAGTTCTGCTTCTTCGACCGCTCGTTGAATCGAGTTCACTGTCGCTTCGATATTGACAACGACGCCGCGCTTTAGCCCGCGTGACGGATGCGATCCGAATCCAATCACTTCCAGTTCACCGTCGTCCTGGACCTCTCCGACAATGGCAACGACTTTGGACGTGCCGATGTCCAAGCCAACGATGAGTTCCTTCTCCGACTTACCAGGCATCAGGGCGAATCTCCTGAGCCATGGCTGCCGGCTTTGCGCTCCTGTCTTTCCATCGGATGGCAAAGCCATTCGTGTATCGCATATCGAGGTATTCGACCTGCTCGCCCCTGGACGCAATAACCTGATCCAGCGCCTGGAAGAATCGCGCAACCCGATCGTCAATCGCGTTGGCGCCAAAACGGACCAATACACCGTTATTCAATTGGAGTTCCCAGGCACCACGCTTATCGACTGTCAGTGAAACGGCAGACAGCCCGCGCTGCTCGAGGCGGGCCTGCAGGTCAAAATAACGCCTGGCAACCGTCGTCTGGGTGCCGGGCGGTCCATTGAGCCGTGGCAATTCAACAGGCACATGCGAAGCATGTTCTACGAACAATATGCCGTCGGTATTCAACAAGCCGTCCTCGCCCCAGCAGGCGGCCGGGTGCTCCTCCTGAACCGTCACCTCGAGATAGGCCGGCCATCTTCGCCGGATACTCGCGCGCGCAATCCATGGCAACTTGGTCAATTCGCGCCGCAAGCGATTCAGATCGGTGCTCAGAAAACCACCACCGAGGTATGGTGCAAGCGCGGCTTCCACCTGCACGGCCGACACACGCTCGAAGGTCCCGGCCACTTTCACGGCGTCGATTGGCCGGTCCATAAGCCAACCCGTACCGACATAAGCCAGAGTCATCACGACCGCTGCCGCAGCCACCTTCAACAGCGTCCGGTGGTCTAGCACCAGCGCGGGCCACTGGCGGTTCGGGACGTGACGTTTCTTGACCCGATTACGCGCCATGGCTGCTCTCCGCTGCCGGGAATTCGTTCGGTCCGGAACGACGCTCGGTGAAGCTCGTTTCCAGGATTCGCCACGTCAACTCATCGAAATCGATTCCGGCTTCGGCGGCTGCCATCGGCACCAGACTGTGAGTGGTCATACCCGGTGTCGTATTGACTTCAAGAATCAGCGGCGCGCCATCATCAGCCAGCATGAAATCCACCCTGCCCCACCCGGATGCGCCAACTGCGTTGAACGCATCCATGCAGGCCGCAGCCAGCAATCGCTCCTGGTGCTCCGGCAAACCGCAGGGGCAGATGTATCGCGTCTCGTCACTGAAGTACTTTGCCTCGTAGTCATAAAAGCTGTTGGTTGCGTCGATCCGGATCAACGGCAACACCTGATCGTGAAGCACTGTGGCCGTGAATTCGGGACCGGATACCCAGGCTTCCGCAAACACCTGGCTGCGGAACCTGGCGGCTTCGAGATATGCATCGGCCAGTTGCTCTGCTTGCTCGACCCGCGTCATACCGAGACTGGACCCCTCGGCAGCGGGCTTTACAATCATCGGCAGGCCGAGCATGCCGATTACTGATTCAAATTCGTGTTCGCCGGACAACTCGCAATACGCTGGCGTATCGATACCCATGCCGGCCAGCAGACGCTTGGTCCTGAGTTTATCCATACTGATCGCACACCCCAGCACGTCGCTGCCGGTAAACGGCATCTTCATCATCGTCAGCAAGCCCTGGATGGTGCCGTCCTCGCCGCCACGCCCATGCAACGTGAGCCAGACGCGGTCGAAGCGGTCTCGTGACAGTGCACCGAGCGGGTCATCGGCTGCGTCCACCGGATGCGCATCAACGCCTTTGCGAACTAACGACTCGAGCACGGCCTGCCCGGACATGAGCGAGATCTCGCGCTCGGCTGAATCGCCACCCATGAGCACCGCTACCTTGCCGAAGCGCTCAACACTGTCGATGCGAGGATATGGGCCAGACATCGTCACCCACCCGTTCCTGCGTCGGCTTTTGCAGCAGATTCACCGACGATATGCACCTCGTGCACCAGACTGACACCATGGACTTGCTGCACGGTATCGCGAACGTGTTCTATCAAAGCTTCAACATCAGCGGCCGTTGCGGTCCCGGAATTGATAATGAAATTTGCATGCTTGGTCGAGACCTCAGCACCGCCAACGCTAAATCCCTTTAAACCTGCAGATTCGATTAAGCGAGCCGCATGATCTCCCGGCGGATTGCGAAATACCGAACCACAACTGGGCAATCCGAGCGGTTGTTTTTCCCGGCGCTCCTGAAACAAAGAACGAACCTTTGCCATGCTGGTATCAAGTTCTTGTTCAAAACCAAAGCGAGCGGCGAGAAACCATTCATCCGGGGGGCCGGATACCTCTCGATAGGCCACCCGGTAGGCATCGGCATCCCGGCTAGTGACTTCGCCTTGTCGGTTGACGACATCGACACTGGTCACGTGATCCCAGGTTTCGCCACCAAATGCGCCAGCATTCATCGTCAGCGCGCCACCAACGGTGCCGGGAATCCCGGCGAAAAATTCGGCAGGACCCAATTTCCAGCGCACACACTGACGAGCAAGCACCGTGCAAGCCGCGCCGGCGCCCGCCTCAACGACGCCGTCGCCAAGATTGTGAATGTCGCCAAGCACGCGGGACACTGCGACAACTGCTCCCCGTATACCGCCGTCCCTGACCAGCAGATTGCTCCCCAGACCAATCCAGTAAATCGGCATCGCCGGTGGCAGGTCCCGAATAAAAGCGCACAGGTCCTCGCGCGACTGCGGAAGGAAAAAAATGTCGGCGGGTCCGCCAACACGCCATGACGTATGCTGAGCCATCGGCTCCTGTCGCAGCACTTCACCCGACACCTGATCGTGGGTTTCGGCAACCATCACGAGCTCAACCTCAGCGGTCGCAACTTGCGCATCGTCGCCGGCAATCCGGCCGCAAACGCACCGATGTCGCCGGCACCCAGGGTCAACACCAGGTCACCGTCTTCTAAAACGGAGGCCAGCGCCTGGGGAACATCCATTAAATGAGGAACAAAGACCGGTTCGACGCGGCCACGGCTGCGCACTGCCCGGCAGATCGAGCGACTATCGGCCGACGCGATCGGCTCCTCGCCGGCCGCGTAAACCTCGGTGACAATCAGACGGTCAACGCTGGCCAACACCTTGGCAAAATCGTCGAGCAGGTCTCGGGTCCGCGTATACCGATGCGGCTGGAAAACGACCACTAAGCCACGGCCAGGCCAGGCCTGCCGTACCGCGTCCAGCGTAGCGGCAATCTCGGTCGGGTGATGACCGTAATCATCGACGAACAGCACGTCGCCGGCCGCCGTTTTTTCCTCGCCCAGAATCTGCAGCCGACGATCGATGCCCTCAAAGTTCGCCAGGGCTTTTTGCACCGCCGAGTCGTCGAGCTTGAGTTCGTGCGCGATCGCGACGGCCGCCAGCGCGTTCAGGACGTTATGCCGGCCCGGTAGATTTACGGTCATAGGCAACGCCACTGAGGCGCCCGGACGCGACACCATGAAACTGGAACAGATGCCGTTGACCTCGATCTCTGTCGCCCGTATGTCGGCCTGCTCATCAATGCCGTAGGTCATGACTGCGCGCTGTACGTCCCCAAGGATGCTCTGCACCCCGGGGTCGTCGGCGCAAACCACCGCCAGGCCGTAGAACGGGAGGTTGTGCAAAAATTCCAGGAATGTTCCGCGCAGCCGATCCATGTCGCCGCCATAAGTACCAAGATGATCATTGTCGATATTGGTCACGACCGCGAGCATTGGTTGCAGGTGAGTGAAAGAAGCATCGCTCTCGTCGGCTTCGGCCACCAAGGAGCGGCCCGCTCCGAGCCGCGCATGGGTATCGGCGCTTTTCAGCCGCCCACCGATCAGAAAGGTCGGGTCCTGACCCGCCTCGGCTAGCACGCTGGCAATCAGGCTGGTAGTGGTGGTTTTGCCATGCGTGCCGGCAATGGCTATGCCGTGC